>NZ_MVQM01000059.1:0-6692 GCF_002067195.1 Pelotomaculum sp. PtaB.Bin117
TGATACGTTAATTGATATAACGGTGCTCAAGAAAAATATAGCCGTCAAAAGGACCGATAATATTTTTTGCCGGATCTTTCTCAACTTAAAAAACCTCCTAAGAATTAAAAATATAAACGTACAACCTTCCTTAGTAACAAGCCCGGCTGTCTAACAACCGCCGGGCCTCCACCAAGCACTACATAGCTCCTTTGCTGGTACTCCTCGAATCCGTTTAACTCTGCCTCACCCCCTATTAACATTTTTACAATAGGTGTTTACTAATTGATTAATCAATAAACTCACAGAATTAATAATTGCTTAAATTAATTCTTTACATTAAATAGATCATTTTTTATCAACTCTTTTAGTGACTTACTCAAAATGTTCTTTTTAATTAAAATAACATTTACAAGATAAATGTCCATAATTATTGTTTAAAAGCAGCAAGACTTTGTCTGTTTTTTACAATATCTTGTCTGGATTTGCAATGACTAATTACCTGCCCGTCCACCAGCCTGATATTCCTGCCGCAATTATCCGCCACCCGCTGGTCATGGGTGGCCACCAGCACTGTTTTCCCCTGTTGGTTCAACTCCTTCAGCAAATCTATGATTCCCGCTCCAGCTGCCGAGTCCAAATTGCCTGTGGGCTCATCCGCCAGAATCAGTTCCGGGTCCAGCAGAAGCGCCCGGGCAATGGCCACCCGTTGCTGTTCACCCCCGGATAGCGCGCCCGGACGGCGGTTCTCTTTGCCTGTCAGTCCCACCATGCCCAGCAGTGCCAGCGCGCGCTTACGGTAATTTTTCCCCAGAGGCAAAGCAGGCGCCAAGACATTCTTCAGCGCGCTCAAAGTAGGAATCAAGTGATAAGTCTGGAAAATAAAGCCGATTTTTTCCCGGCGGAACCTGCAAAGGGCGGTCTCTCTTTGCGAGGTAAACCTTTTGCCCGCGAAAAAAATGTCGCCGGCTGTGGGTCGGTCCAGAGCGCCTAGCAGGTTCAGCAGGGTGGTTTTACCGCACCCGGAGGGGCCGGTCAGCGCTACAAGCTCCCCTCTCCTGATTGCCAGGTTTCCAACGTCCAGCACTTTTACCGCGAGATTAGCTTTCCCGTAAACCTTGGTCAAGTTTTTAACCGCAATCAATACGTTTGGCTGCACCAAGGCAAACCCTCCAAACTTTAAACTTCCCTGAGAATCTTTGCCGGCGCCGCGCTGTTCGCGCGCCAGGCCGGGTAAATTCCTCCCGCCACCCCAATTAGAATGCCGGTCAGAAACACGCTGACAGTAACCTGCCGGGAGAGAACGGCGATATCCGCGGCAATCAAAACCCTTGCCGCGGCAAGCCCCGCGCAGCCCAAAGCCACTCCCAGGGCGGCGCCGCACAGACTTAAGGTCAGGGACTCCACCAGCACCATGCAGATGATATTAGCCGGAGTCCACCCCAGAGCCTTCAGAATACCGAACTCACGCATCCGGTTGATTACGGACAAAAGCATTACTACCATGATGGACAGTCCCCCGGCCACCACGGCCACCAGGGAAACAGCCATTAGAAACTTACCCAGGACGTCAATTATATTTTTGACCGGATTTAAAACCTCTCCGGGCACCACCACTTGCAGTTCCGGCTTCTTACCCGTTAGCTCTTGTTGAATTGCCTCAGCGGTGGATTCCACATTGTCCATACTGTCCACAACGACGTTGATGGCGGAAACGCTCCCCTCCGTTATCTTGCCGATCTCCCTGGCCAATTTTTCAGAACCGCTGAAAGCCCCGTCCAAAACCTCGTTGCCGGTCTGGTAAACACCCACGACTATTAAGTCCAGCTCTTTTGCCCGTCCCCCCTCCATGCTCAGGAAGGGATAGGATTCCCCTATTGCAAACGGGGAATTTAATAAGCTCATATATTCCTGCAGGCTTTTGCCAATGATGATTTCCTTTTCATTACGCGGGGCGGTTCCCTCAACAATTTTGTTATACGGATTGTTGTCCAGATCACGAATTTCTTCCAAACCATAGCCAAACAAAGGCATGGCGTAATCATTATTTTCAGGCCGCAAAACCACCGAAACCTGGGAATAAACCTTTTCCACATGGGCTATGCTTCTGATGTCATCAATATAGGAAGAAGGTATCGGCCGGGTGCCCATGCCTAAATACAACCCGCCAAAGATCGCGTCCCTGCCGGAAATCGTGATCCTGTTGGAAAGCTCGCTAAAAGTGCCTTCAACCCGGTGTTCCATCCCCGCGGCGAGAGAAAAAAGGATTGTCATAAGCGCGGTGCCAAAAGCCACCCCCAGCACTGCCAGGGCTGCCACCGCTTTTTTACGAAAAGCGTTTTGAATGGAAAAAAACATTAACGACAAGCCCTCATCCCCATTTTTCTACAATTATCACCTTTAGTGTGGTTTAGCGCGGGACCTTAATGCAATCAGCACTCCCACTCAAAGTCTGCCACTTCCGGGAACTCCTTCAGGGCTTCTTTCATAATGGAGCAAATACGCTGCATTCCTGCTTCAGTTTTTGCCTCGCAGCGGGCCACCAGCACCGGCTGGGTATTGGAAGCCCGCACCAGACCCCAGCCGTCGCCAAAGAGCACTCTTGCCCCGTCCACATCAACCACGGGATAATTCCGCTTGAAACGCTCAGCCAGCCCACTGACAACCTTGAATTTATCCCAGTCCGGGCAAGTAACCCTGGTTTCAGCCGTCGAGTAATACTTTGGTATAACTGAAAGCATCCTTGAGAGCGGCGCGCCGGAATTGGAAAGGAGCCGCAAAAGGCGGCCGGCTGCGTAAAAGGCATCGTCAAAACCGTAATACTCATCCGCGAAAAATATGTGCCCGGACATCTCCCCGGTGAAGATCGCCCCAATCTCTTTCATCTTGGCTTTGATCAAGGAATGACCCGTCTTGTAAAAGAAAGGCTTTCCGCCAAGACGCTCCACCTCGTCCACCAAGGCCTGGGAGCACTTCACTTCGATGATGGCCTCGGCGCCTGGATGCCTTGGCATGATTTCCGACCAGTAAAGGCACATCAGCAGATCTCCCCAGATGATGTGCCCGGCCTCGTCCACCACACCGATGCGGTCCGCGTCGCCGTCGAAGGCCACGCCGAGCTCCGCCCTTTCTTCAAGCACCGCTTTTCTCAACTCCGCCAGGTTGACTGTTTTAACCGGGTCCGGCTGGTGGTTCGGAAAGGAGCCGTCGGAATCACAATACAGCGGGATCACAGCACAGCCCCAGTTGTTTAATATCTTTTCGGCAAACAAGGCGGCCGTGCCATTGCCGCAATCGACAGCCACCTTTAACTTTCTCGGCCCAAGCCGTATTTTTTTTAACAGCATATGCTGGTATGGTTTGACGGCATTTATCATTTCAAGGCTCCCGGAACCGTAACGCCACTCTCCGCCCATCATTAATTTTTTGAGCTTCTGGATATCATCTCCGTAGATGGTCCCGGCCCCCAGGGCCATTTTAAACCCGTTTTCCTCCGGCGGGTTGTGGCTGCCGGTAATCATCACCGCGGCGTCAATGCCAAAGTGGACCCTCGCGTAGTAAAGCATTGGCGTGACCACCAGGCCCAGATCCACCACGTCGCAGCCTACGTACATAAGTCCCTTCACCAGAGCGTCGCGCAGGCGCTCGGAGCTTAAGCGGTTGTCTCTCCCCACCAGCACTTTACATGAACCCTTTTGCAGCGCCACAGTGCCAAAAGCTTTGCCCAGAAGTGTTGCAGTCTCATCCGTAAGGTCCCTTTCCGCCACGCCCCGAATGTCATACTGGCGAAATATATGTTCATTAATAGTTGCCATTTAAGCTGCCTCCTTTTTTACAGCACTTCGTCCAGGCCCTCGTCCTTTAAAGCCTGTACCACCTTTTTGAGCTCCTGGGCCCGGTTTTTGCGGCATACCAGGAGACTGTCGCGGTCGTTCACCACGATTAAATTCTCCACCCCAATCACGCCAACCGTCTTGCCGGGGGAATAAACGAAAGTGTTGCTTGTGTCCAAAAATACACCCCGGCCTTCAATGGCATTGCCGCACTCATCCTTTTCAGCGTAGCGCTCCAAAGCCGTCCAGGAGCCAATATCGTCCCAGCCGAAATCTCCCCTCATCACCAGGACTTTTTCCGCCTTTTCCAGAATACCGTAGTCCACCGAGATTTTGGGCAGCCTCGCATAGATTTCTCCCGTTACGGCCAGGTATTGTTCCGTCCCCATGCTCTGCCCAATAATATTCAAGCCCCGAGCCAGTTGCGGAGTATATTTTTTTATTAGTCGAATAATTAAATCTACCCGCCAGATAAACATGCCGCTGTTCCACAGGTAATTCCCTGTGGAAAGAAATCTCACCGCCCTGGCGTAGTCGGGCTTTTCCAGGAAACGGACAACCCGGTATGCCGGCACGCCGGTAAAGGTGTCGAACAATTCCCCCTGAAAAATATAGCCATAGCCCGTCTCCGGCCTGTGGGGGGTGATGCCCAGGGTCACTATGTCTTCTCCCCGCCAGGCTGCCGCCACCGCGCTTTTCAGTATTTCCTGGAAGCGGGGCACATCACTGATGTAATGGTCCGCCGGCAGCACAATCATTATTTCCCGGGGGTCTTTACGCTCCAGGACCAAAGCAGCCAGTCCAACGGCAGCCGCGGTATCCCGCCCAAAGGGCTCGATGATAATGTTTTCCTCCGGCAGCTGCGGCACCTGCTTCATGATTATTTTTTTAAAATCCAAACCCGCCACTATGTAAGTGCCGGATATTCCAACCAAATCCTGCACCCGCTCCACAGTAAGCTGCAGCATCGTTTTGTCGCCGACGAGATTCAAAAACTGTTTGGGCACCGTCACCCTGCTGCGGGGCCAAAACCTCTCCCCCCGCCCGCCGGCCATAATTACGGCAAAAGGCATACTTCACACACCCTTTCGTTATAAAATTTTATTGTTCTAAACTTTTTCACTGAGAAATATCCCCAGATTTTTCCTTAAAGCCCTGGGGGTGGTTCCTGTGCCAACGCCAAGCTGTCTCAATGATCGCCCGCAAGTCGGTGAAGCGAGGCTGCCAGCCCAGCTCGGCCTTTATTTTTTTTGAACCGGCCACCAGCATCGCCGGATCTCCCGGCCGCCGCGCCCCGTATTGCACAGGAATACGTTTGCCTGTCTCCTCTTCGGCCGCCCTGATTACTGCCAAAACAGAGTAACCGCTGCCGTTTCCTAAATTGTATACCGCTGAAGGAGCCCCTGAAGCCAGTGCCTCCATGGCTAAAACATGAGCGTCAGCCAGATCATCGACATGGATATAATCCCTGATGCAAGTGCCGTCCGGAGTAGGGTAATCGGCACCGAAAACCTCCAGGCAAGGCAGACGCCCCATGGCCACCTGCAGTACCAACGGGATTAGGTGGGTTTCGGGAGCGTGGTCCTCTCCGATATCCCCCGCCGGGTCTGCTCCGGCAGCGTTAAAATAACGCAGGGCAACATAGCGCAGGTCATAGGCCTCACTATACCAGCGCATCGCCCCTTCCAGGGCGAGCTTGGTCGCACCGTAAGGGTTTGTCGGAACGGCAGGGTGCTCCTCAGGAATCGGATTCTCTCGCGGCTCCCCGTATACCGCCGCGGTTGAAGAGAAGACCAGGTAACGTACTCCTGACTTTACCATGCTGTCTAAAAGCGATAGTCCCTTAACCAAGTTGTTATAATAATACCCGGCAGGTTGAAGGACCGACTCCCCCACCAGGCTGTTGGCAGCGAAATGCATCACCGCCTCAATATTATGCTCCCGAAAAAGGCTTTTCAATAACAAGCGTTCGGCGATATCCCCCCGTACCAGTTGAACACCCCGCACGGCGGCCTCATGTCCCTTGGAGAGATTGTCCAGCACCACCACATGGTGTTTTTTGCCGACAAGCGTACGGACAGTGTGACTGCCGATATAACCTGCTCCACCGGTAACCAAAATATTCATTTTCACTACCCCCTTCTATCAATAATTTAACTGTCCTTCCCGGCGTGCTAGCTTACTTTCATGTAATAGTGCTTTTCACTCTGCCGTTTACTATAAAACAGTATAAATTCTTGCTCAAAACCAAATCTGCAATAAAGAGCATGATAATAGCGCCGCCAAGTATTTCAGGTACGTAGTACCAGGGGTCGGTCAAGAGGTTTACCCACAAACGCAGCCAGTTCTCCGGATCTCCTTTGGGGAAGCCCCAACCGAATACCGGCCACAGGAAAGTTTCGGGGAAGCGCCACATGCCATCCAGAAAACAATGAACAGCATTGCCTTCGGCCACCGCCAGCAGTCCCGGCCTCTTGTATTTAAAACATATAAATATGCCTGAGATAATTAGAAAGAGCAGAAATAAAAGGGTATGCGAGTATATACGCCCGTTTCCGAGCGTTTCTTTCAATACAAGTCCCCCCAGCGGCTTGTCAATAATGTCCGGCAGCATAGATCCCAGACAAACAAGCCTGAAATCTATCAAATCCGTAAACTTCTTCATTCCCCGGCGACTCAAAATCTTTGCCAAACCCTTGGTAATGCCAAGGGTTATTCCAACATGCGCTAAAAGCAGCATTAGAAATTCACCTTTGCAAAAGACGTATTGTCATCCGATATTTGTTTTTGACGCAGCACCTTCAGCAGCGGCCCCACAACTACTGCCGCTATCAAGAAATTAGCCAGGGCATAACCTGCTCCGATGCCGCTTAAACCAAT
>NZ_MVQM01000060.1:0-18196 GCF_002067195.1 Pelotomaculum sp. PtaB.Bin117
GGCCGCCGTTACTCTCGGCAGTCTCTTTCTGATACCGCTGATCGGCACGGAGTTTATGCCGGCCCAGGATTCCGGCCAGATCAGTGTGGACGTGAAAATGCCCATTGGGACAATCCTGGCGGATACAGGGGCGGTTATGGCCAGGTTGGGAGAAGTAACCCAACAAATTCCGGAAGTTGATACCGTCCTGACCTCGGTCGGCGGGCGGGGGATGTTTGGCGGCTCTCAAACCGAGTCCGGGTCGATGAACATTAGACTGAAACCCAAGGGAGAACGCAAACGGTCCACCGATCAGGTAATGGAGGAGCTGCGGGCTAAATCCAGGAATATTCCGGGAGCCACCATCCGGGTTTCCAGCAGCTCCGGAATGAGTATCTTGAGCCGCGCCTTCAGCGGGCGGGCCATCGAGATATCCATTAAGGGGGATGACCTGGGTGTTTTAAAGAATCTGGCCGGTCAGGTTAGCGATATCGTGAAGGGTGTGGAAGGCACCCGCCAGGTTTCCAACAGCATGGAGGCGGGGCGGCCGGAGCTGCGCCTGGTCTTCGAGCGGGAAAAGGTGGCGCAGTACGGTCTCACCACGGCCCAGGTATCACAATTATTAAAAGTGGCGGGTGACGGCCAGGTTGTCAGCACGGTGGATGCCGGCGGAACCGCTGTGGACCTGCGGCTTATGCTCAGTCCGGAGGCGCGTTCCAATACCGGTGCCCTGGAGAGCCTTTTTATCACCCAGGGAGGGGTGCAGGCGCCCCTTACCCAGTTGGCCCGCTTTGAGGAGGGCGAGGGGCCTAATGTAATCAACCGCGCCTCCCAATCCAGAGTGGCGTATGTTTATTCCGATTATGCCGGCAGGGATCTGGGCAGTATTCAGAAGGATATCCAGGCAAAATTGGCCCAACTGCCGCTTCCGGCCGGGTATTTTATCCAGTATGGCGGCCAGCAGCAAGATATGGCGGAGTCCTTCTCCAGCCTGGTTATGGCGCTGCTCCTGGCCCTGCTGCTGGTGTACATGGTCATGGCCGGGCAGTTTGAGTCACTGCTCTACCCGTTCTGCATCATGTTTTCCATCCCCGTGGCGGCGGCCGGCGTTGTCCTGAGCCTGCTGCTCACCGGGCGGGCTTTCAGCGTTTCCGCCTTTATCGGGGTAATAATGATGTCCGGGATTGTGGTAAACAACGCCATCGTGCTGGTGGACTATATCAACACCCTGAAAAAGCGCGGGCTTGCCCGGGACGAGGCGATTATCCAGGCCGGCCCGGTGCGCCTGAGGCCGATCTTGATGACGGCGCTTACCACCCTTTTCGCTCTGGTGCCGCTGGCCCTGGGGATAGGGGAAGGGGCGGAGACCCAGGCGCCCATGGCCACAGTGGTTATCGGCGGGCTGTTTGTATCCACTTTCCTCACCCTGGTGCTCATCCCGGTCGTCTACACGCTTTTTGACGATCTGGGCGGCAAGATTGTCAACCGGTCCTTGCGACGCGCTAATAAAGATGTTACGCCGGCTTGAATATTTTCAGGCCGGTATGCCGCTTGCTCCAGCGGGGAATAATAGCTGAAAACACAATGGAGCTGATTGGCGATTCAGAGCAAGTCGAACCGGAAGATTGCCGTGGTGGGAGTTGGGTCGGTCGGGGCCTCGGTAGCATATGCCCTGGCTATAAGCGGCCTCGTCTCGGAACTGGTGCTGGTGGATGTTAATTCCGCCAAAGCCGAAGGCGAGGCCATGGACCTGGCGCACGCCGCGGCTTTTATCAAACCGGTGACAATATACGCCGGGACTTTTGAGGATTGCCGGGACGCCGGCATTATCATATACTGCGCCGGGGCAAGCCAGAAACCTGGGGAAACCAGATTGGACCTGCTGCAAAAGAATTACGCCATTTTGCGGGGGAGCCTTCCTGAACTGCGGTTTGGAAGCGGCGACGGCATACTTTTGATTGTAAGCAATCCTGTTGATGTGTTGACATACGCCGCGTTGAAAATTACCGGGCTGCCCCCGGAGCGGGTTTTCGGTTCCGGGACTGTTCTGGACAGCTCCCGTTTCCGGCACAACCTGAGCCGTCACTGCGGCGTCGCCCCCAGGAACATCCACGCCTACGTCGTGGGTGAGCACGGTGACAGTGAAGTGCTGCTTTGGAGCCTGGCTTACATTGCCGGTACAGGACTGGATCGCTTCTGCGGGCTGGCGGGCATACCGCCGGTCAACCGGCAGGAGGTTGACGCGAGTGTGCGAAACGCGGGATACGAGATTATTTCCAGAAAGGGAGCGACGTACTACGCCGTCAGCCTGGCGGTAAGACGAATCTGCGAAAGTATTATCCGCGATGAAAACACAATCCTGACCATATCCGGACTAATTGACGGCATCTACGGTGTCAGCGGCTGTTGTCTGAGCTTACCGGCTGTGGTAAACTCACATGGGCGGGGCAGCCCGCTAAAACTGCCTTTAGCCGGGGAGGAAGAAGAGGCTTTGCGGCGTTCAGCGGGTATTTTAAAGGCCGCTATCAACCAAATAAACCTTTAGCAAGACATGCTTCAAAAATCCTCCCCTTGCAATAAAGTTTTATTTAGATATAATATTATAGTAACCTTTTGTTATAGGTTGATTATGCGCCCGTAGCTCAGGGGATAGAGCGCCGGCCTCCGGAGCCGGAAGCGCAGGTTCGATTCCTGCCGGGCGCACCATGAAAACACCTGAGAGCCTTGAAAATCAAGGCTTTTCTAATTAAAAAACGATAAGGCTAGGACATGGGGGTTCCGCAAGGAACCCTTAATTATTTTAGGTTTCTATAACTATACAGACCAAGAGGCAGACCAAAAACGATCCCAGCAAGCCGCGCCGGGTGTGGTTTTCGGGGAGCATTTGATTAATGATACAGTCTATTCACCCACCAGGGGCGGGCTGGGAAGCCGTCGCTAAGATCCTCGGATGTGGAAACCCTATTGAAAGCGTAAGATTGGTATGATAAAATAAGATAAATAAAAACAGTAAGAAGGAGTAAGAAATGTACACTGTCAAAATGTCTTCCAGGGGGCAAATAGTAATACCGGCAGAGGTAAGAAACAACCTCAATCTAAAGGAAGGTGATATTCTTTCCTGTTATGTTGAAGAAGGAAAAATCATTATAAAAACAAAATCAGCTAAAATAAAAAAGGGGATCGTTGATGAGACATTCGGCCTGTTATCAGATTTAGACTATGACATGAAAGACTATGTTGAACAACTCCGAAGGGATTCCGGAAGAAGGTTGGATGCTCAATGAAAGTATTTTTCGATACTAATATTATCATTGATCACTTAAACGGCTTACCTGAAGCACGGGAACAATTAAGGAATATCGAAAACGGAGTATTTGAGGGTTTTGTATCTACAATCACAGTAATGGAACTACTTTCGGCGCACAGAATATCTGAAAAACGTTATGAAGCAATTAAAAATTTACTCGAAGCCTTTGAACACATACCTGTGGATAAGAAAGTTGCAACTATCGCAGGTAAGTTATTGGCAAGGTACCGCGCTTCACACGGCATGGACCCCTTAGATGCCCTTATTGCTGCATCGGCCTTGGTTAACGAGGCAATCTTATTTACACTGAATAAAAAACATTTCAAATATATTGAGGGTTTAGTTAGTATGAATCCGTATTTATCTGATACCTAAAAAGGATGACAACTGGATGGCGATGTGGTAGTTGTTCAACCAATATGACCCAAGACGTCCAATATTACAATAATGTGCTTTAATCCCTACTGATAATCAAGGTAGGGTTTTTTACTGTATGATGCTAAAAGCTGCTAAGAAATACTCATTTCCAGTAATTATCAAAGGATAATTATTAATAATGTCGTATTATAAAGCATTTCAATATCATCCGAGGTGAACATCATGGACACCTATCAGCAAATTTTAAATATCGTTGAATTTCTCCCCGACGCAACCTTCGTTATTAACCGTGATAAGAAGGTATTATACTGGAATCGGGCGATAGAAGAGATGACAGGCATGCCTAAAGAAAATATAATCGGCAAGGGTGATTATATATACGGTGTGGCTTTTTATGGTAAGCCGGTTCCTTTGTTGATCGACTTTATATTTTCAGATAACAAGGATATTGAAAAAAAATTTGATTTCATTGAAAGAAAGGGTGAAACATTATTCGCTGAATTATTCGTACAGTCTGTGTATAAAGGAAAGGGCGCCTACCTTTGGATGAAAGCTTCACCACTCTACGACAACGATGGCAATCTGGTCGGAGCTATCGAATCCATTCGTGATATCACTAAACATAAGCGTGAGGAAGAGGAAATCAGACAGTACCGTAACCACCTTGAGGAACTGGTAATAAAACTAAGAGCGGCTAATGAACATCTCCAAAAGGAAATTATTGAGCGAAAGCAGATAGAGGAAGCCTTACGTGAGAGTGAAGAACGCTACCGGCAACTTGTTGAGCTTTCTCCCGACGCAATTTTTCTCCATAGCAAAGACAGGCTTGAATTTTTAAACGAAGCGGCGGCAAAGCTTATAGGCGCGGAAAGTCCTGAAGAAGCTATCGGTATGCCGGCGATTGATTTAATTGAACCGGACTACCGGGAAGTTGTCGGCGAGAAGTGGAGGTTGGTACTGGAAGAGGGGAAAACAGTACCCTTGAGAGAAGAAAAGCTCATTCAGTTTGATGGCACGGTTATAGATATAGAAGTCATGACTGCTCCTTTGACTTTTCAGGGGGAACCAAAAATATTAGCGGTCGTTCGCGACATCACTGAGCGTAAGCGTGTAGAGAAAGCATTGAAAGAATCTCATGATAGATTCTTGACAGTACTGGATAGCCTTGATACAGGAGTCTATGTTATAGATATGGAGACCCACGAAATTCTTTTTACCAACCAATGCACGCGGGAACAAATAGGCGCTGTTGAAGGAAAAATCTGTTGGCAAACTATTCAAAATGGTCAATCCGGTCCATGTGATTTTTGCACTAATAATAAATTGCTTACGCCTGAAGGTGAACCCACCGGTTTATATGTCTGGGAATTTCAGAACACGCGTAACGGGAAATGGGTTGAATGCCGCGATCGGGCGATCAGGTGGATAGATGGCCGAATGGTCCGTCTTGAAATAGCTACGGATATTACGGAGCGAAGACGGGCAAGAGAATTAATTGAGGCTGAACGAAAAAAACTTTTTACTGCGTTACAGATAACAGAGGAGCGCTACCAACAAATAGTTGAAACTGCCAACGAAGGTATTTGGATTATAGATTCTAACGAAAAAATAACCTTTACAAATAAAAAGTTAAATGAATTGTTTGGATACACTAATGAAGAGATGATCGGCCGATCAATAAAATCTCTTATGGGTGAGGAATACCGATACAAATTTGAGCGAGATGCTGAGGCTAAATACCGGCGCAAAGATGGTACGGAATTATGGGTTATTGTATCGTCATCGCGTTTATATGATCACGATGGACGTTTCGTAGGCGACTTAGGTATGCTAACGGATATCACTTTGCGGAAACAGGCAGAAAACGCTCTCAAAGAAAGGGAAGAACAGTTACGCCTAATTATTGAAAATTTACACGATGCGATTACCAAGATAGACAAGAACGGTAAGTTTGAGTATCTAAGCCCGTCGATTAAAAATATCACAGGGTATGCTCCTGATGAAAGAATGGGAAAATCCGCTTTTGAATTAGTTCATCCTGATGATTTAGACAGAGTAATAGCTACCTACGAGACTTCTATAAAAACGTCGTCATCAGGCAAGGCGGAGTACCGCTTAAGACATGCCGACGGTCATTATATTTGGCTTGAGACCACGGGAAACCTTCTTTTAGACGAGTGTGGCAAGTTTATAGGCGCTACCATGATCCTACGGGATATAACAGGGCGCAAGCTGGCTGAAGAGAAGCTGCGCGACGCCCACCAGCAGCTCATAGACGTTATTGAGTTCCTCCCGGATCAAATCTTTGTTATAGACAAGGAGAAAAAAATAATCGCATGGAACAGGGCTATTGAGGATGCTACGGGAATCAGCAAAGAGGAAGTTCTCGGTAAGGAAGATAATACTTTCGCTATCAAGGTTTACGGAGAATCGCGGCCACTGTTGATTGATTTCACTTTTGACAATAACCCTGAAATTAAATCAGAATATGTTTCGAAGTATAGTTATTTTAAAAAAATAGACAATTTACTGCATGCCGAAACTTACATACCATCATTATTTAACGGTAAAGGAGCTCACATATGGATAACGGCGGCTCCCCTTTTTGACGGCGAAGGCAATCAAGTGGGGGCCATTGAAACTGCGCGGGATATTACCGAACGTAAGCAGATGGAGGAAAAACTAAAATACCTAAGCATGCGCGACTCCCTTACCGGTCTTTATAACCGCACATATTTCGATGAAGAAATAAACCGATTAAAAGGGGGACGTCAGCCGCCGCTCGGCATTATTGTCTGCGATGTGGATGGATTAAAGCTAATTAACGACACTATGGGACACGAGGCCGGCAATACTTTACTAGTGTCAACAGCCAACCTGATAAAAAGTTGCTTTCGCTCAGGCGATATGATAGCGCGTATCGGTGGAGATGAATTTGTAGTGTTGCTGCCTTGTACAGACAGACACGCCGTAGAAAGCGCCTGTCATAGAATTCGGGAAATTATTGCCGATTATAATATTGCAAATCCTGAACTGCCTTTGAGTCTCTCAATAGGATTCGCAATTAGCGATAACCAAACAAAAAGCCCTAATGAACTTTTTGCGGAAGCCGACCTTAACATGTATAGAGAAAAGCTTAGCCATAGTCAAAGCACCCGCAGTATCATCGTCAAAACACTAAAAAAGACGCTTGAGGTCAGGGATTTTGCCACTGAAGGACACGCGGAGCGCATGCAAAAACTAGTCGTACACCTGGCCACAGCCTGCGGGTTACCTGATTACAGGCTTAATGATATGAGCCTTTTCGCTCTATTTCACGATCTCGGCAAAATTGGTATTCCAGACATGATTCTTTTTAAACCCGGTCCGTTGAATGAGGAGGAACATCTTATAATTAATAAGCATTGTGAAATAGGCTATAATATTGCTAATTGCGTACCTGATTTAATCCCTATTGCTGATTGGATTCTTAAACATCATGAATGGGTGAACGGTTGCGGCTACCCATTAGGTCTGCGTGGAGAGGAAATTCCCTTGGAGTGCAGGATACTTGCCATCGTCGATGCTTATGACGCAATGACCAGCGATCGCCCTTATAGAAAAGCTATGAATCAAGATGAAGCCATGGCTGAGCTAATAAGATGTTCCGGCACACAATTCGACCCGCGAATCGTGCAGAAGTTCGTAGAGATATCGGAGAACCAGTTGTTATAGAAAGATAACAATTGTTTGCGACTTTTATCCCTACCGGTAATTAGGTAGGGCTTTTGTTTTTTCTAAGAAATGACACAGAACGGAAACATTGAAATGGTAACATAAATCATATGAGCTAACGGCACATTATGTCAATAAATTGAAGGAAGGTGGTTTTTTTGAAGTTAAACAAATGGCGTCTTGGAGTTATTGTGCTGGTTATGGTTATCCTTACCGGGGTTGTATCAGGTTGCTTTGACCAAAAACAGGCCGACAAAGTTCCATCTCAGGCAAACAGAGAAGCCGGCGGCGGTTATGCTCCCCCAAATGGTCCGCCAAATAGTTACTTTAACGGGGAAGGTCCTGAAAGGCCGGGTTATAACCTCAACGACGCGGCAAGCCTATTGAACATGACGACAGATAATATTAAATCAGAGATGCAGTCAGGTAAAACAATTGAGCAAATTGTTACTGAACATGGTATGACTATGGAACAGTTCGACGAAAAGATGCTTGCGAAAAGGAAAGCAGATATAGCTCAGGCGGTTGCGGATGGCAAGATGACACAGGAGCAAGCCGACAGGATGCTTCAAAACATGGGAAAACAACCTGATGGCGGTGGACCCAGACAGAGATAAGAAATATACATAAAAATGTTGCCGGCGACCCACTTGTAATTATGTTAACCCTTCTAGAAACATTGATTTATTGTTTTTCAGAAGGGTTAATAATTCCGGGAGCTTATTGCTTAACTTTCTTTTATCAAGTAGTTGTATTAAAATATTAATTACATATTTCGGATTTTCATAATTTACCAAGGGATGTGTTAAAATGGCGAAACAAGGGAAAAGAGAATTTACCTTGACAGCTTCCGGTTACGAGTACGATAAGGAACTGGCAAAGTTATCGGTGAAAGTTTTCCCGGCGCTTCAGGCTCTAATCGCGAACCAGCATGATTTACTTGAGATTTCCAAAATTCATGCGCCGGAGAAATCGATTTTTCTTGAAGCTCATCTGGCTGAGTTGGTTGAAGTTGAAGAAACAATAGCGAAGGAATACGCAAAACATTGCGCCAAAAGGGAAGAAATAAAAAAGAAGAGGCAAGATAGGGAGAAAATCATTAGCGATAATAAGCGTCAATCGGAAGGAATGATTAATCCTCAATACGGATACGATGAACGAGTGAAGGAACCCGAAGCATTGTTGGATGAGATGGCAAATAGGATAAGCCCCGGACTTCCGTCCGCAAGATTTGCATCGAACCCAAAGACCCCGGTGAAAGAGGCGGAAAAAGATGTGAGGCGAATAGCTATCGGCGCGTCGATTAAGGCGCTTAGCGCCTTGCTTGGGCGTGAACTTACTGAGCGGGAATTATCGGTTATTGAAAGCCAGGTTGATTCTTATCTTTAGTTTTCTTTAGCTGGTGGGTTGCTGTTATTTCGGCAATCTTTTTTACTGTTCATATCCTAATGGGAATGAGGAATTGACGTTTTTTGTAATTAAGTGTTACAATCAAAAAAAAATTGGGACTGACGACATTCAGGCGGTAATTATTAGTGGACACGCTGCTGGTACTGCTAAAAAACATTATTCTGTCCACCCTGCATGGCTGGGTGGGCGCTTCTCTGGCTGTCTTTATGTTTTTCCGGCCGCTCAAACCCTGGCGGATCGGGCGTGTCAGGATTTGGCAAGGGGTTATACCCGCCCAGCAAACACGCATTGCCGAGGCGGTCAGTGATGTGGTATCAAGGGACCTGCTCACACCGCAGGCCCTGTTCGACTATCTGGTACGGGAGCAGGCGCTGGACCGCCGGGTGCGATCCACTATGCATGACCTGGTGGCGTTGGTTTCCGGCAATGAATATCCTTCCGTGGAGTCAATGTTTCCCCCGCAGGCCGCCGGTTTGAAAGAAGAATTGAAAATTCGGGTGAAAGAGGCGCTGGCGCGATGGGCGGTTAAATATCTAACCGACCCTGGCGTAGAAGCCTGGCTCAGGGACTTTTTGCACCGCCAGTTGAAACGCCTGTGGCAGAAGAAAGCGGGCGAACTATGGCCGGAAGAGCGGGCTGAAGCGACTTTGCGGCGTTTTTTGGAGAATGCGGCAGTTTACCTGTCCGGACCGGAGTTTAGAGACGCGGCGTCACGTTTGATTGAACAAGCTCACGTCACGCTCCGCGGGCAGACTATGCCCCTGCGGGATGTTTTGCCGCAACCGCTGAAAGATAAAGTGGCTGAGTGGCCGGCCCGGCTGGCGCAGGTGCTCCCGGAACTGATCATGCGCCTGCGGGACAACGAAGAAGTGCAGGAGCGTTTGACCGCTGTAATCCTGGACATCATGGAACAACTTAAAGGAAAAGGCTTGCTGGCGCGCGTTAGTATCGGCCTGTTCCAATTTTTCAGCGAATACCGGGCGGAAGTGGAGAGCTTTGTGCGCAATGACATGTTTCCCCGCCTGGGCGAGTTTCTTTCCTCACCGGAAATGAGGATGCGGCTGGAGCAGTATATCCGGGAGCAGGCGGACGCTATTCTGGACCGTCCGGTTGGTGAACTGGCTGGTGGGCTCGATCCCGGGCAACTGGCGCAGGCAAGTGACTGGCTGGCCGCGCGCCTGGGCGGGTGGCTGGCCGGGGCGGGCGCGCAAGCTTGGCCGAACGAGTTTCTGCTGGGCCGTTACCGCGCCATGGCCGGGTATACGGTAGCCGAATTGTGCGGGCGATACGCCGGCGTTACTCCGGAAAAGGTGGAAGCGTCACTGTCGCGTCATGGCCTTGACCTGCTCCGCCGGCCTGTGACGATGCGTTTTGTGCGGCTGGCGGCCCGTTCGCTGGTGGAAGAGATTGCGAAATACCCGGTGGGCCGCCTGCGGGATCGTTTTTCTCCGGAAACGCTGGAAAAAGTCGAAGTGATGTCGGCGGGCATGATTACCGCGTACTTGAAGAATAAAATCCCATCTTTTCTTGAGGAACTGGATTTAAAAACTATCGTCAAAACAAGGATTGAAAGCTATTCTACCCGTGAACTGGTTGACATGTTCCAGCGGGTGACGATGAACAGCCTCCAGAAAATAGAGATTTACGGAGCGGTGATCGGCGCGGTGATGGGGGTGTTTTTCGGCCTGGCCAACCTGCGCTCGGACGCTTTCTGGTTTATCGCGGCGCTCCTGGCGTTTATTATCGGGCTGATACGCTATGTGAGATAGGATTTTTAAGAAGAGTGCCGATGAACAATCAGCGGGCCAGGGTAGTCAGGGATTTCTACGCCGACTGGCAGCAGTTTGAGGGGGAAGCAAGCAGGTTGCCCCAGGCCGGTATGGTAGTGCGCAACGGTTTCGCACGCTCTTATCCGGGCGCGGTGACTGGTTTCCCCCTGCTTCCCCAGAACCATCCCTGCTTGCCTATGCGGCGCTTGTTTTTTTAGGTTTTTTTGGATACAATGGTAAGGGTATAATTGTCGTGATTTGCAGGGGTGTGCGATAGGGGGGTGTTAATATTGAAGAAAGTGGTCAGTGTCAGTCTCGGTTCTTCTAAACGCGATCACAAGGTTCAGGTGGAACTTCTGGGGGAGCAGTTTGAAATATCGCGGATGGGTACGGACGGTGACTTTAACCGGGCGCTGGAAGTGTTGCGGGAACTTGACGGAAAGGTGGACGCCATCGGTCTGGGCGGTATTGACGTTTACCTTTATGTCCGGCAAAAGCGCTACGCCATTCACGACGGGCTTAAGTTGGTGGAAGCGGTCAAAATGACGCCGGTGGTGGACGGAAGCGGTTTAAAAAATACCCTGGAGCGGGAAGTGGTGCGCTTCCTGACCGAAAATACCGGTCTGCTCAGAAAGGGCATGAAGGTCCTGATGGTTAGTTCGCTGGACCGGTTCGGCATGGCGGAAGCCCTTTACGACATGGGCTGCGATATGACTTACGGCGACCTGATTTTCACCATGGGTATGCCTTACCCGGTCAAAACGGTGGCGGAGCTTGAAGATATCGCCAACCGCACCCTGCCTGAGCTGGTTAAAATGCCTTTCCAGATGCTTTATCCCACAGGTAAAAAGCAGGAAAGCCAGGACGAGGCCAAGGTGCAAAAATTCGCCGGTTACTATTACGAAGCGGACGTGATCGCCGGGGATTTTCACTTGATTAGGCGGTTTATGCCGGCGGGCATGAACGGGCAAACCATCTTGACAAACACGACCACTCGCGACGATATAGAATTCCTGCGTGATAAGGGAGCAGGCGCCCTGGTTACCACAACCCCCGAATATGAAGGACGTTCCTTTGGCACGAACGTTATAGAAGCCGCCATGGTGGCTATTCTCGGTAAACCACTGGAGCAAATTACCACGGAAGATTATCTGGAGCTGCTGCGCCGGCTGAACTTTCAGCCGCGTATTCTGAGCTTGGCTTAACTTCTTGAACCTGGTAAATTACGGACGGTTTTTTAGCTATAAATGGCCGCCGGGGAGGTTTAATATAGTTTTGGCGACTCACGCAGAGATAACGGAAAGTCTTAAAGTGTTTAAAGATAATTACAATAGTAACGAACGTTTAAAAATCATGAACAGGGACTGGGACCGGGTGGTGGTGATCAAGGCCGCCGATATCGAATCTCTGCATACATTGATTGTATTGGACGGTGTGGTTTCATTAAAAGAGGGGGCGGCGGAAAACCCTGACCTGACGGTTATTTCCGACAGTGAAACCCTGGCCGATATTTTTTACGGCGATATCACACCAACGGAGCCTTACAACAACGGTACTTTGCGAATCATGGGCCATGAAGACGATATCATTCGCCTTGATTTCATTTCCCTGATGATCTGGGGTGAATAACTTGCAACTGAAGAGGGTCCTCTCCCTGCGCACAGTGGTTGCCACCAGCGCCGGCCTGACCCTGGCCACCTCGACATTTATCGCCGCCGTGCAGGTGGCTGGTTATGTACTGGGAGATACCGCCTGGATCGCCATCCTGACCGGCGGGATTCTTTGTTTTTTGGCCGCGGCCTGTTTTTCCGAATTGAACGGCCTTTTGCCCACGGCCAACGGCATCCGCCTTTATTTCAGCCGTGCTTTCAACGATCAGGTGTCGCTGACGATTTCAATCATATATATGACTATCGTGATTGTCGGCGTGGTCGGGGCGGAAAGCTATGTTCTTTCCAGGACGCTGAGTGAGGTTTTCCCGGCGGCGCCGCCTTATAGCTGGGTCGTATTGCTGCTCGCCCTGGTTACCGTGATGAATCTCAGAGGCTTGAAAATAGCCGGGGTTTTCCAGGATGTAATCACTTACGGACTGCTGGCTTCGCTGGTGGTGATCAGTCTGATCGCCCTGCACAAGGTCAACTTTCAACTAAACGCGCCTTTAGCGCCGGGCGGGGCTTCCGGCCTGATCAACGCGGTGGCGCTGGGGGTGTTCCTGTTTGTCGGCTTTGAGTGGGTCACTCCCCTGGCCGAAGAGGTTACCAAAGTAAAGCAAATTTCCAGGGGCATGATGATCGCGCTGGGTATCCTGAGCGTGGCCTACGCTGTTTTCACCGTGGCGATGACCGCTGTCGTGCCGAAAGAAGCGCTGGCGGCCTCAGCCGCGCCACACATGTTGTTCGCCCGCGCCGTCCTGGGCGGCCCCGGCGCGGCGTGGATGGTGGTTCTCAGCCTGGCGGCCTCCGTTACCACCTTTAACGCCGGTATGATCAGCGTGTCCCGTTTCATGTACGCTTCCGCGCGGGAGCATGTGCTTCCCGCGGTATTCAGCCGGGTAAGCATGCGCTTTTTCACCCCGTGGGTGTCTATAGTTGTTCTATTTTTCGTCGCGCTGACCGTGGCGGGAGTGACCCTGTTTACTCACAACTACCTGGTCCTGGTGGAAATGGCCGCGGCCATGGAGTCCATTGTATATGTCCTGGCGGGTCTGGCGGTAATCAGCCTGCGCCGCAGAATGCCGGACCAGCCCCGCCCATACAGGATCAAGGGAGGGTTGGTCATCCCGGTTTTGACTGTTTTAGTCTTCGCGCTGCTGGCTGAGGAGGTTCTGAGAGAAGACAAGTGGGCGCTTATCGGTTTAACTGTTTCTTTTCTGGTTAGCTTATTTTACGTGAACACCGCCGTGCCGTATTTAAAAAAGATCCATGAGGCCCGCAAGCCAGCGGCGAGACGCCGCCCGTCCCGGGCAACCGGGGGCGTTAAAGAGAACTAAAACTCCTGAAAGTGGCAATATAATCTGCGCTTCAGTAGGGAACTATTTGAAGCAATAGACAGTCTAACCACATAAGCGTTGAAGTTTCAAAAAGATCCAAACTTCAACATTATGTGGTTTTTATTTCGTCAGTCCATAGTTATTTTGGAAAATTAAGTACAATTAAGAGGAATTAGGGATATTAATGTAGAAATTTAGTTTAATTAATTAACTATTAACGCCATTGGCGTGGGGGGGTCGATAATGCACTTAAAGAACCGGTTATCGTTTGTCTTTTTTGTTTCACTGGTCCTGATGCTGTTTATGGGCATCTGTGTGTCATATCCGCATATCTCCGAGGCCGCCGGGGAAATTGCTGTTGTGAAGGTCGATATCGCCAATATTCGCACCGGTCCGGGGACAGACAATAATGTGTTGACACAGGTGGGTCTGGCAGAGCGCCTTACGGTGCTGGGTAAGTCCGGTGACTGGTACCAGGTGAAAATCAGTAACGGCTCAACCGGCTGGGTGGCCGGCTGGCTGGTCGCACTGGAATCGGCCGGGACTGCGAATGAACCTGACATTTCCGGGAAAACCGCCGTGGTTAACGGTAACGCGGTAAATATCCGCAGTGGTCCGGGCACCGGCAACGGGGTTGTTACACAAGTTAACCAGGGGGATATCCTTTCGGTCCTGGAGCAGTCGGGTGACTGGTACCGCGTTAAGCTGCCGGGCGGCTCAACCGGCTGGGTCGCTGGCTGGCTGGTTAGTATTAAATCGGCCGCGACCACCCCTGAACCTTCCCGTTCCGCGGAGACTTCCGGCAGCGGGAAAACCGCCGTGGTTACCGGTAACGCGGTAAATATACGCAACGGTCCAGGCACCGGCAACGGGGTTATCGCACAGGTTAACCAGGGGAATACCCTTTCAGTCCTGGAACAGTCGAGCGACTGGTATCGTGTTAAGTTATCGGACGGCTCAACCGGCTGGGTGGCCGGCTGGCTGGTCAGTCTTCGTTCCGCGTCGGCTGAACAGGCGTCGCCTCCGGTTAATCAGGACACGGGCGCTAAAACGCCGGCCGACGGCAGCGGGAAAGTGGACAACCAGTCCGCTAAGGCGCTGTCTCTGAATGTCAGCGATTCCGGCGGTAAAACGAGCGCAACTTTAAAAGCAAGCGCGCCGTTTACTTACACTTCCTTTTTTATGAGTAACCCGGACAGGCTGGTTGTGGATTTGCAAGGGGTCGCACCCGGTGACCTGCCGCTAAACATAAAAGTTGATTCCAAATCCGTTAGTCAGGTGCGGGTGGGATATTTTCAAAAGAACCCAGATGTCACCAGGCTGGTTTTTGAGTTAAAGAGCGGTGCCCAGTACCAGGTCTCACTGTCCACTGATCAGAAGACGTTGACGGTTGAAATGTACATTCCCAACGTGAGCGGGTCTTACCGGGGCAAGATCATTACCATTGACCCGGGCCATGGGGGAAGCGACCCCGGCGCCATGGGCGCGAGTGGGACCAAAGAAAAGGAAGTAAATTTGGATATTGCCAAGCGGGTCGCCAGAATCCTGGAGGCGAACGGAGCCAAAGTTGTCATGGCCAGGTCCGGAGACACGGATGTCGACCTCTATGAGCGCACAGGCAAGGCGAACAACGCCAGGTCTGACGTTTTTGTCAGTATTCATATGAACGCCAACAACGATAAGTCGATAGGAGGCACCAGCACCTATATTTACAGCGGCGCCGGCAGTTCCAAGGATGCGGCCAGGATTCAGGAAAGCAATAATCTGGCGCGTTATGTCCAGGCTGAACTGGTAAAAACCCTCGGCCTGCGGGACATCGGCATCAAAAGCGCCAATTTCGCGGTGTTACGCACTGCCAATATGCCGGCGATCCTGGCGGAAGTAGCTTTTATCTCCAATTCGGCAGAAGAAAAGTTAATGCGTACAGATAGTTTTCGCAGTAAAGTAGCGGAAGCGATTGCCAGAGGAATCGGGTTGTACTTTGCCGCGAAAAGGACAGCTTAGGATGCCATTCTCTCATTCTGACTCCTGAGTAGCTGCCAAATAGTATCTTTACGAGCTTAACCACAGCTCGTTTTTTTTTGGATAAAAAAGAGGAACCTTCATCAAGCTAGTGAATAGTAATAAGAGAGTTGTCATATTTAAGGAAACTCCTCTTAAACTTAATAGAAGGGCGGAACTGTTAAGTGAGGAGGGAAGATATTGGATAACGGCGGAGCTATCGGTCTTTTTGACTCGGGAATCGGCGGCCTGACGGTCTTCAGGGAGGTCAACAGGATGCTCCCTGATGAATCAGTCATTTACTATGGCGATACGGCTCATGTGCCGTATGGTTCGCGCAGCGTGGAGGAATTAATATATTTTGCCGGCAGGATCGTGGCCTATTTAGCGGAGCAAAGGGTCAAGTATGTTATTTTTGCCTGCAACACCAGTTCGGCCCTGTCGTTGCCTGTCTTAAAAAAGCTTTATCCTCTGCCGATGATGGGCCTGGTCCAACCCGGCGCCGCGGAAGCGCTGCGGCTTACCCGTACCGGGAGGATTGGCGTTATTGCCACTGAGGTTACAATCAAAACAAAAGCTTATGAAGAAACGCTTAAAGCGCTTGACGGTAATGTTGATGTTATCAGCCGGGCTGCGCCGCTCCTCGTCCCCCTGGTTGAGGCAGGGGATACAGATACAAACGAGGCCGCCGGCGCGGTGCGGGAGAGCTTGTCTCCATTGCGTGGCACAGGCATTGATACTTTGATCCTTGGCTGTACTCACTACCCTTTTTTGGCGGGATTAATTGCCGCTGAGATGGGACCTGAAGTGCGGCTGGTGGACCCGGCCGGGGCGACTGTGCGGGCTGCGGCAAGAGAAATGACCGGTTTGGGATTGTTGACTGCGGGCGGCGCCACCCCAACGCACCGTTTCGTCGTTAGCGGCGATCCGGAAGACTTTCGCGAGAAAGCGCGGCTTTTCATGGGAAAGGACATAGGTCCGGTTGCCCGCGTCGTATTATGAAAGGATGATGATAAACCGTGCCTAAAGTTGGCATTACCACGACAGTGCCAATGGAAATAATATTTGCCGCGGGATGGGCGCCGGTGGACCTGAATAATCTTTTTATCACCGGGGAGAATCCTCAGGCGCTGGTGGAGGAAGCCGAACTGGCCGGATATCCCAGGAACTTGTGCGCCTGGATTAAGGGAATTTACAGCACGGTGTTGAAACAGCGGGATATACAAACAGTGATCGCGGTTACCCAGGGTGACTGCAGCAACACTCATGCCCTGATGGAAACCCTGCAGTTGGCCGGGGTGGAGATCGTGCCCTTTGCCTTCCCTTACGACCGTGACGCAGACCTCTTGCGGCTGCAGATGGAAAAGATGATGTTTTACTTCGATGTTTCCTGGCGGCAGGTGGAAGAAGCCAAGGAACGCCTGGACCATGTACGGAAGAGGGTATGGGAACTGGACCGGCTGACCTGGCAGGAAAACCGGGTCAGTGGGTGGGAAAATCATCTCTACCAGGTCAGTTGCAGTGATTTTAACGGTGATCCGGATAAGTTCGCAGCGGATGCGGACATGTTATTGGAAGAAGTCCGCTCCCGGCCCCCGGTGGAAAAAGTATTGCGGCTGGGCTACATTGGTGTGCCGCCGATAGTGGGCGATTTATACCAGTATCTTGAAGAACGCGGGGCGCGGGTAGTTTATAACGAAACCCAGCGGCAGTTTACCATGCCTTACGCGACGGCCGGCCTGGTTGAGCAATACCGGCAGTATACCTACCCGTACGGCATCTTTTTCCGCCTGGCGGACATCCGCCGGGAAATTGCCCGGCGCAAGCTGGACGGAATCATCCACTATGCCCAGAGCTTTTGTTTCCGCCAGATAGAGGACCTGATTATCAGGCAAAAGCTTGACCTGCCGTTGCTGACCCTGGAGGGTGACAAGCCCAACCGCCTGGACGCGCGCACCCGGATGCGCCTGGATGTTTTTTTAGATATGCTGAGGTGATCGCATGTATATTGGCCTGGACCTGGGCAGCCGCAACGTGAAAATAGCTTTGATGGAAAAAGGCCGGACAACCCGCCTGCTGAAGTTTGAAACAGTAAATTTTTACCGGGAATACGGGCGAAAAATCGGCGGCCGGCTAACGGTCGACTTTGCCGCGCTCGGTTTTGATGTCGCAGGCGCGGTGATTACCGCGACAGGGTACGGCCGCCAGGCCGTAAATGTGCGTGACGCCCGAATCATCCCGGAAGTAAAAGCGCACGTCCACGGCGCCGTTCATTTGACCGGGCTGGCCGGCTTTACCCTGCTCGACCTGGGCGGGCAGGACAGCAAGGTGGCCCTGGTGCGCCGGGGGCGTCTGGCGGACTTTCTGACCAATGACAAGTGTGCCGCCAGCACGGGGAGGTACCTGGAAAACATGGCCGCGGTGTTGAATATCAGCCTGGAAGAACTTAGCCGTCACTACCGGGACCCGGTGGAATTGACCTCCACCTGCGCCATCTTTGGCGAAAGTGAGCTTATTGATAAAATTGTTGAGGGGCATCCCGTATCCTCTCTGGCTGCCGGGGTGAATTACAGTATATTTAAGCGAATTCATCCGATGCTGGCCAAACTGTCCAGTGACACTGTCGTATTTACCGGCGGGGTGGCCCGC
>NZ_MVQM01000061.1:0-6052 GCF_002067195.1 Pelotomaculum sp. PtaB.Bin117
CGGTTAAACTGGCGTTCCGCCAATGCTCTTAGCGGTTCTCCGGTTTCAGGCACATCGTTTGCAATATAACGGTAACCCGTGCAAAAATCGTCGCCTGCCGAAACAATATCTAAACCATCAAAGATATCCATGATTACGGGAGGTTCCCAGACCTTGCCCGACAGCAGCAAACGCACATGGCATTTTTTACCGGCGGACTTGTTGTCATCAACTTTCTTTTCGAGTTCCTGCCACAGCTCCGCAATCATATTCGTGTGCAGTTCCTTTGGCATCAACATTGATGATTTAATAATGTTGTACATATTCCTGTTGCTTAAAAGTTCAGGATGCTCAGTGTGCAGGGAAAACAGTTTACGCATTACCGACCGGTTATGGTTGTATAGTCTGATACTGGCGCAGAGCTCACTCGCGGTAATCGTGCGATCCATAAATTGCTCAAGACGCGCCTTTAAGCGGCCCATTTCTCCAATTAAATAATCTTTCGCGCTTGGCCGGTCAACCTGTTTAGGCAATAAAAAGTTATCCATAAACGCATAAGGCTTTACCTGTTTCCAAATACCTGTCACCATTCGCGTGGTATCACAAATAACCGGGATGATCAGGCCGTTCAATAAATCAAATGAGCCTTCCAAGGCCATACCCAGGGCACATCGCATCAGGGAACAAGACCAGACTTGCATATGTGGCGTGGAAAGTGAAACGGCTTGCCTCTCTAAAGCAACGATGCCAATAGGGAGAGCGCCGGCGGCGTGAATCAGTTCTTCCGGAACATCTGTATTTTGTTAAAATGTTCATAAATTTTTTTCGCATGCTTGCGGGCGGGCATATCACCCCTCCTATTCCAGGACAAAGAGAAATCATGTGAGCGATTTCCCAAACCTGGCTAAAAAAAGAACAACTTACAAAATATATTTAGTTACAAGAATACCATCTAATTAATCAGGTAAATTACTTCTTAATAATATTCTACTATACTTCAAGCAATAACACAAATAAGCCATGGCTTTAGTTAAAAAGTGCTAATTCCGCACCAGCGCCGCGACAGGTTATGAGGCAAATCAAGCTGGTCCATTACCCGCCCGATCAGGTGATTGACCAGATCATCAATGGTGGCCGGATGGTTGTAAAATGCCGGCATGGGCGGAATCAGGCACGCCCCGGCCTTAGTTACCGTCAGCATATTTTCAATATGAATCGTGCTTAAGGGGGTCTCCCGCGGAACCAGAATTAACTTTTTCCGTTCCTTCAGCATTACGTCGGCAGCCCGGATTATGAGATTTTCAGCCAGGCCATGGGCTATCGCCGCCAACGTTTTCATGCTGCAAGGAATAACGATCATACCGCCGACCGGAAACGATCCACTGGCTACCGGCGCTTTCATGTCCAGCAGATCGTAGCTGCGGCAAGCCATTTGGCGAACTGCCTCAACCGAACGGTTCGTCTCCAACGCGATGGTTTTCTCCGCCCAGTTGCTCAAGATAAGGTGAGTTTCCACATCCGGACATTCTTTAAGAGCCTCCAGCAGTCTAATACCATATATCGCACCAGTGGCGCCGGTGATCGCGACGATTATTTTCCGCGCCGCCATGCATAACACCCCCATTATTATCCATACCGGGGAGGCAAGGGGGACGGTTCTCTTTGTCTCACCAAAGAAAGGGTGAGACAAAGAGAACCGTCCCCCTTGCCTCCTGCTGTCCCCTCTTGCCTTTCCTTGTTAATCAGACGTTGTTCTGCAGTTTCAACAGCATCCTGGTTCTTTCAGCCACATCCACAGGGTCCATATCCACCCTGGATACTCCGCTGTTATGCGCCGCCCTTGCCACCGCCTCTGCCACTGCCGGCGCAACCCGCGAGTCAAACGGTTTGGGAATAATATATTCGCGGCACAGCTCTTCTTCCGCCACCGTGCCGGCAATCGCCCGCGCCGCGGCAACCTTCATCGCTTCATTGATGTCACTGGCGCGCACATCCAGGGCGCCCCTGAATATACCGGGAAAAGCGAGGACATTGTTAACCTGGTTAAAAAAATCCGACCGGCCGGTAGCCACAACGGCAGCGCCCGCAGCCAAAGCCTCTTCCGGATAAATTTCCGGCTCCGGATTAGCCAGCGCAAATATTATGGGACCGGAGCTCATGGTGGAAACCATCGGACTATTCAGCTGCCCGCCTTTCGACAACCCAATAAATACATCAGCGCCCGCCAGCAGATCGGCCAGTGCGCCGGAACTGCCCTGCCGGTTCGCCAGCAAAGCAATTTCTTCCTTGTGCTTATTCATCCCGTCCCGGCGGCCGGGATAAATCGCCCCTTTGCTGTCGCACATTTTTATCACCGGCACACCCAGGCTGTGCAGCAGGCGGGCAACGGCTATCGCCGCAGCGCCGGCGCCATTAATCACCACTGTTATCTGTTCGGGCTTTTTGCCTACCAGCTTGAGCGCGTTAATTAAGCCGGCAGTCACTACCACCGCCGTGCCATGCTGGTCATCGTGAAAAATCGGTATGTCTGTTTCAGCCTTCAGCCTTTGTTCGACTTCAAAGCAAGCCGGAGCGGCGATATCCTCCAGGTTGACGCCGCCGAAGGCAGGCGCGAGCAATTTCACAAACTCGACGATCTGAGCGGCATCGGTTGTACCGACGCAAATGGGAAAAGCGTCAACACCGGCAAACTTTTTAAACAGCACGGCTTTCCCTTCCATTACCGGCAGAGCCGCTTCCGGGCCGAGATTCCCCAGCCCGAGCACGGCGGTACCGTCGGTAACCACCGCTACTAGATTGCCTTTTCCCGTATATTCATAAACCAAATCCCTTTTCTCGTGAATCAACCGGCACGGTTCCGCCACACCCGGCGTATAAGCAAGGGAAAGGTCATACTCGTCTTTTACCGGCACCTTGCTTTCCACAGATATTTTACCCCGGTTTTTCTTATGCAGCCGCACCGCTTCCTCTTTTAACACCGACATCGGTTTAGCTTTTATTATCATCCTTAACCTCCCGGTTTTGCCCAATTAACTATATTCAATCAACATTAATCAATATACCATCACAGACAGTTTATTGTAAACAAAATAGTAGGGGCTGCCCTGAAGACTCCTACCTGTGTCAAAAGGCAACCAGCAAAACGCTAATCCCATAATGATTCAAAAAGAGATCCCGTATCACTATCAAAGTGATACGGGATTGCTATTTATATCCTCAGGCTCACTCGCTCTTTGAATTAGGTCAAAATCACCGCTAATTTATATTTCAAAGGTCATAGTTTATCACCATTCTGTCATCTTTAGCAGCCGGGCGGCGTTCCCGCCCAGGATTTTTTCCTTGGTTTCTTCCTTTAAAGGGAGCGCCCTGACAGCTTCAATGTTGGACTTGATGCTGGCCACGGCGGGCCAGTCCGAACCGAATATCACCTTATCGGCATTGCGCTCCAATTCGGGAAAATACTCCAGCAGTTTCTGTGGGGGCAATCCGGTCACTTCCATATAAAGGTTTTTATGCAGGCGGGAAAGAAAGTAGGCCTTATTGTACCACAAGCCCCGTCCGCAATGGGTCATCAGCAAGGTAAGAGCGGGGAAGTCAATCGCCACATCATCAAAAAACAGCGGGTCACCGTATTTAAGCCTGGCCCCTTGAAAAACTGAAGAACCCGTGTGCAGCATCACCGGTATGCCAAGCTCCTCAGCCTTGGCATAGATTGGGTAAACCAGCGATTCATTCGGGTAAAAATAATTATAGGTAGGGTAAAGCTTTAACCCCCGGAAACCCATTTCTTTGACCAGCC
Organism: Pelotomaculum sp. PtaB.Bin117; assembly: GCF_002067195.1. Classification (NCBI taxonomy): domain Bacteria; kingdom Bacillati; phylum Bacillota; class Clostridia; order Eubacteriales; family Desulfotomaculaceae; genus Pelotomaculum; species Pelotomaculum sp. PtaB.Bin117. Next base: position 3,779 of record NZ_MVQM01000061.1, read on the forward strand.
TCTCCACTTCCCCGCCGGCATCGTTTACCATGTAAGGATTAACACAGGCAAACGGAATCAGGCGGTCCCGCCCCCGGCAAAATTCAGACACGTATTCATTAGTGCAAATCCCGGTGGTTATCGGACTCAACTCCGCCAGCACAATTCCGAAATCCACTCCGTTGTCAGTCAGATACGAGGTAAACTCATCAGCGTCACTATATTTTTTTACAAAAGCCGGCCAATCCTCCACGTTATGATTATTTTTTACAAACTCCTCCGCCGACGGGGTGTACTTCTCGTAATAAACCGGATGAATATGAAAATCTATCACAGGCGCAGACAATTTCACGCCCCCTTCGATGATTATTAAGCAGAAATAATCAGTATCATACGCATCATCTTTCCCAACCAGTTACCAAATCATGATAATCACCCCATGTATCCACGTCAAAAACAACCCCGCTGTCCTCAACATCCACCCTAACCAGGCTTTTAGAATGTCTGCGGATAACTTCCCTTGCGCCAACGTCACCCGAAAGGAAGGACATCTCTCCAAAAAAATCCCTGTCAAATAAAACCGGGTTCCCCCTTTTACCTTTAAAATAAGGAGCTACAATTCCCCCGGTTAACCAGTAATAGTGGATAAGCAGATTAATTGTCTGCACGCTCACCAGCGGCTGGTCTCCCAAGGCAAACAGCGCAGCCCGCGTGGCGCTACTTAGCGACATTATACCGGCCTTCAGCGAGGTGCTTTGACCTGCGGCAAATTCATGGTTATTTATAATCCTGATAGAATATCCAGCCAGCACCTCCATCACCTGTTCAGCCCGGCTGCCTAGGACAACAATAACCTCATCCAACTGCGACATGAGCAGGTTTTCAACGACATGAGCGATTATCGGTCTTCCTCGATAGGCAAGCAGTTGTTTTGGTACACCCAAACGGGACGATGCACCAGCAGCCAGCACCACCCCCGCAATCAAAATGCCAAAACCTCATTTCTTAAACATTTTTTAGTACATGCATTTACAGAAATTTTAATATTTACAATGTTTTCTGTCAACATTTAAAAGCTTCGAGATTAGAAACATACCCTATGGTATTGTGGCTTCTCATCTTTCGATTGTAAAACGGAACCATATCAGTATTTAAATATAATAGTAATACGTAGAAGTATTCAGTTTTTTACTTTAAAAAATTTGTTTTTAATTAACTTCCCTTCGCGCCATACATTAACAATCTCAGCGAGGATGCTTAAGGCGATCTCTTCCGGCGTCTCAGCGCCTATATCCAGGCCAATTGGCGCAAAAACCTCTTTCAATCGCTCAATAGAAATTCCTTCTGATTCTAGTTGTGTCATAACTCCCATTATTTTTCTGCGGCTGCCGATCATGCCAATGTATGCTACGGGCTTGTTGATCACTTCACGGAGGCACCCCAGGTCATGCGTGTGTCCCCTGGTTATAATCACAATAAAGGTGTCATCACCAGTTTCCAGGGTTTTTAAATAGTATTCGAAACCAGTGCAGATTACTTGTCCTGCTTCAGGAAAGCGAGCCATGTTGGCAAAAGAGGGCCGATCATCAACAACAGTGGTATTATAACCAAGTATGGCGGCCATTTTTACCAGCGGCCCGGCAATATGCCCCCCTCCTAAAATTAATATTTGAGGTGTCACAATACCCTGCTCAAATAACAACTCTAGTTTTTCTATCTTGTTTTGCGTTGCTTCGGCGGTAAGAGTGATCAGCCCGGGTTCCCTCGCCGTCCGGAACTGTCCGGCAAGAATGCGGGCTTGTTCTGTTATTTCTAATGCCCCCAATTCCCCGGCCTCATTGTCTGCCGGTAAAAAGGCCATTTTCCGTCCTAAAAGCTGCTTTTTTCCTTCATCAATGTCAGTTATTGTTACCAGTAGGAGAGGTTCTTTTTTTTGCAAAGAGGCAAGATAGGCCAATAAAACCAGCCTGGACTCGTTATCCTCGCAGCTGAGGAAATCAATAAAGACTTCCATTGTACCTCCGCAGACCATACCCTCCCCGGCGGCAACGTCGTTTGTCAGATCCAGCCTGTGTTTTTTTGAAACTTTAAGATTCAGTACGTCAAGGGCCTCTCTTTTAATTTCAGCTTCCCCGCATCCGCCGCCGATGGTCCCGTAAACCCGTCCGTCCTTGAGTACCAGCATCTTAGCACCGGCATTCCGCGGGGTGGAGCCCGTTACCCGGATAACTGTTGCCAGAGCTGCATCTTCACCAGCTTCTCTGAGAGAAAGCAATGTTTTTATTAATTCCGAAT
>NZ_MVQM01000062.1:0-9247 GCF_002067195.1 Pelotomaculum sp. PtaB.Bin117
AAAATGGGCTTCCCTTACATAGGCGTTTGTCGGGAGTAGTCCAATAGTCAGCGCCGTTGTCATAACGTTTTGCCACTATCGCGTCAACATCAGATTGATATTGTTTTGCTATTGCCATTGTTATCCAACCTCTTTAATTTATCGACTACCTTTCTCATTTTAATCCTATTATCTAATCACGTATTCCTCGCTGCCTCTTTGGCATAGCAGTAAAATTAGATTTATTTTCATATGCATACTACAATACTACATAATACATGCATAAGAAAAGCTGTCGCCCACTCCTATGTTTGGTTCAACAGCTTTCAACAGGATATTGGCGGAGAGTGAGGGATTCGAACCCTCGAGACAGTTTAACACCGTCTACTCGCTTAGCAGGCGAGCGCCTTCAGCCAACTCGGCCAACTCTCCACAATATTTCCTTCTTCTTTACAATTCACGATATCATGGCGGAGGGGGTGGGATTCGAACCCACGGGACCCGCAAAAGGACCAACGGTTTTCAAGACCGCCTCCTTAAACCGCTCGGACACCCCTCCGTTCAATCCCGCCATCTGCCGGTTTATACACATGATAACGTACTAATAAGTTTATCATAGATGAAATTATGTGTCAATTTAAGAATGATGTCAATAAATTCTGGACAACCCGCCCATGTAAGGCCTCAACACTTCCGGCACGGTTACTGAACCGTCGGATTCCTGGTAATTTTCCAGGATGGCGGCCACTGTGCGGCCGACCGCCAGGCCTGAGCCATTTAAAGTATGCGCCAATTCAGCTTTCCCTTTATCGTTCCGAAAGCGGATCCCTGCCCGCCTGGCCTGGTAGTCTTCAAAATTACTACAGGAAGAAATCTCTTTATAATCCTGATAACTGGGCAGCCAAACTTCGATATCATAAGTTTTCGCAGAAGAAAAGCCCAAGTCGCCCGCGCAGAGAACAACCACACGGTAAGGCAGGCCCAGCAACTGCAGGACTCTTTCCGCATTAGCCGTTAGTTTCTCCAGTTCGTCGTAGGAATGCTCGGGACGGCAGAATTTTACCAATTCAACCTTGTTGAACTGGTGCTGGCGGATTAATCCGCGTGTGTCCCGGCCGGCCGCCCCCGCCTCAGCCCTGAAGCAGGCGCTATAGGCGCAATGATATATAGGCAACTTTTCGCCGTCGAGAATTTCGTTACGGTAAAGGTTGGTCACAGGCACTTCCGCGGTTGGGATCAGGTAATAGTCAGTACCTTCAATTTTGAACATATCCTCGGCAAATTTTGGCAGTTGCCCGGTACCCACCATACTGTCCCGGTTCACCATAAATGGCGGAAATATCTCCACATAGTTATGCTCAGCGGTATGCAAATCCAGCATATAGCTGATCACTGAACGTTCCAGCCGGGAACCGGAACCTTTATAGAAGCTGAACCTGGCGCCGGTGACCTTGCCGCCCCGCTCAAAATCAATGATATCCAGAGCCTCGCCGATTTCCCAGTGCGGTCTGGGTGAAAAATCAAAGTTCCTGGGTTCGCCCCAAGTGCGCACCACCGGGTTATCCGCTTCGGAGCTGCCGGCCGGCACCGATTCATGCGGCACGTTGGGGATGTTCAGCAGGATAATTTGCAGTTTTTCCTCAATGACTTTAATCTCTTCATCTCTTTCCTTTATCTGTTGTGAAAGCTCTTTCATTTCCAGAATCATATCTTTGGTTTCTTTGCCGGCCTTCTTCAAACGCCCGATTTCCTCGGACACAATGTTGCGCCTGCTTTTCATCTGTTCCACGATAAACAGTTTGTCCCGGCGCTGTTCGTCCAGGTCAAGAAAATCATCCAGGGAAACCGGAGAGCCTCGTTTAGCAAGAGCTTCCCGCACCAGCTCGGGATTGCCGCGAACAAATTTTAAATCAAGCATTACCTCTCCCCCAGTTGAAATCATAAAATATAGTTATGTAAAATATTAGTCGTAGTATTATACTATAACGGTAATAGTTTGTAAAATAATTCGGCAGTCAAAATTCAGGAGTCGGAATTCTGAATTTTCAAGGCTGATTCCTGAGCAGTTGAATAAGTCAATATAAAGGCGCCCCTTTTGAGGCGCCGTCTAATATATAAATTCTTAGCAACTGGTTAGAGAATTTTATAAACTTACGTTTTTCACACCCTGCACCCCGTCGATTTTAGATATTTCCGCCAGGGTTTCCTCAGGTACGGGAGTATCAACATTCAAGAGCATTACCGCTTTGCCTCCAATAGACTTGCGGCCTACCTGCATGCCGGATATGTTAATGTCATGCGCCCCAATCAGGTTGGCTACCGGGCCGATGATCTTCGGCTTGTCGGCATGTGGAACATAAAGCATGTGCCCCTCAGGCACCGCATCCACGTGGTAGCCGTCAATGAACACAAACCGCGGGTCGGTGCCACCGAAAATAGTCCCGGCCACTGAAATCTCATCTTTGCCCGAAACAACCTTGACTGTTATTAGATTGGCGTAATCGCCTTCTTCACCGGCCTGCTGCTGAACCACATTGATGCCGCGATCTTTGGCCAGGGTCGGGGCGTTAACAAAGTTGACCATTTCCTGCAGGATGGTATCCAGGAAGCCTTTTAATACTGCCGTGGTAATGGGGGCGACCTCCTGACCCGCCAGATCTCCGCTGTATCTGATTTCAATCTTATCGGTCCGCCCGCTCGCCAACTGGGCCACAAATTTGCCCATTTTTTCCGCCAGGGTCAGGTAAGGCTTGACAACCGCCATTACTTTCGGACTCAAGGATGGAATATTAACAGCATTCTTCACAATGTCACCTTTAAGGGCCGCCACAATCTCCAGCGCCACGTCAAAGGCCACGTTGAGCTGGGCTTCCTCGGTAGAAGCGCCCAGGTGCGGGGTACCAATGAAATTGTTTAATTCGAAAAGCGGGCTCTCCGTGGTAGGCTCTTTTTCAAATACGTCCAGCGCCGCCCCGGCGACTTTGCCCGACTTCATCGCCGCGTACAACGCTTGCTCATCAACCACGCCGCCTCTGGCGCAGTTAACTATCCGCACCCCGTCTTTCATCAGGCTGAAGGCTTTCTCCCCGACGATATATCTGGATTCCTTGGTCAACGGCAGGTGATTGGTAATAAAGTCGGCTTGTTTAAATAACTCTTCCAGCGGGAGCAACTGTATTCCGAGACTCTCAGCTTTTTCCTCGCTGATATACGGATCGTAGGCGATAACTTTCATCTCCATGCCCTGAGCGCGTTTCGCCACAGCCGACCCGATCCGGCCCAATCCGATGACACCTAAAACTTTATCCCTGAATTCAACACCCATAAAGGATTTCTTGTCCCACTTGCCGGAACGCAGAGTTGCCCATGCCTGTGGAATATTGCGGGTAAGCGCCAGCATCATGGCCATGGTATGCTCGGCTGCGGCAATGGTATTGCCGTCCGGGGCGTTCACCACAAGTACTCCTTTTGCTGTGGCGGCAGCCACGTCGATATTGTCGATACCAACACCCGCGCGCCCCACGATGATCATCCTGGAGGCGTGCTCCAGCACCCGGGCGGTGACTTTTGTGGCGCTCCGCACGATCATGGCGTCGTATTCACCGATAATACCAACCAACTCATCCTCGGACATTTTTTCCCCGATAACCACTTCGATATCCGGTTCGCGTCTGAGAGCGGTCAAGCCGATTTCAGCAACACCGTCCATAACCAGAACTTTTTTCATCCTTATTCCACCTTTCCCAAGAATACTTCCTGAGCCGCCTTCACACCCGAACCAAGCTTAACAGGATAGCCGACTTGCGCCAGTGCCATTTCCAGCGCGCTGACGGCAATCATAATATCCATTTTATCAGCAAAGCCCATATGAGCTATCCGGAAAATTTTCCCTTTCAATTTTCCCTGGCCGCCGGCAAAAGCGATCCCATACTGTTTTTTCAGTACCTTGCGAATATCGTCAGCGCCGATGCCTTCCGGGCTCCAGATGGCTGTGAGCGCGTTGGACGCGCAGCGGTCTTCAGAAAGCAGCTTTAATCCCAAGGCTTTGGCGGCAGCCCGCGTAGCCTTGGCCAGCAGAGCATGGCGCGCGTAAACATTGTCCATGCCTTCCGCCAGCATCATGTCCAGGGCGGCATCCAGCCCCAAGAACATCGACACGCCGGGTGTGTAAGCGGTATTCCACTTATCATATACTTTCTTGGCCGCCAGGAGGCTGAAATAAAACCGTGGCGACTGGTTTTCATTGACTACCCGCCAGGCTTTTTCACTGACGGTAACCATAGACAGGCCGGGCGGCAACATAAGCGCTTTCTGAGAAGCCGTGCACAGGATGTCGACACTCCACTCATCTGTTTTATGTTCAATAGCGCCAATGCCGCTAACACCGTCGACCAGCAGCAGGGCGGGCGTTTTAGATACAAGCGCGGCAATTCCCGCAATATCGTTTTTTACACCGGTAGAAGTCTCGTTCTGGGTCGCCAGGACAACTTTATAGCCGGAATTAGCGGCTAGTTTTTCCTCAACGACCTTTAAATCAACATCATTGCCCCAGCCAAAATCCACCTCGTCAATCTGAGCGCCGTATGCCTTGGCGATATTTGCAAAGCGCTCGCCGAAATTCCCGGTAATCAAGGCCAATACTTTATCGCCGGGGTTTATTGTGTTGGCGATGGCCGTCTCCAGCGCGCCGGTACCGGAATTAGTCAATACAAAGATGTCGTTATTGGTTTGAAAAACTTTCTTTAATTTTCCAACAATCTGCTCATGCAATTTGGCAAAATCATCGGACCTGTGGCCTATGAGAGGTTGCGACATGGCGGCAACCACTGTTGGCGGTACAGGTGTGGGACCAGGAATCATTAAATATTTTTTGTCTTGCATTTGAAGCTCTCCCCTCTCTCATTTTAAATTTAACTTTAAAATATTAAAACCCCTCATCCCCAAAAAACAGGGACGAGAGGTTAATCCCGCGGTGCCACCCTTTTTGGCCTGAATAATTCCAGCCCTCTTGAGCTTGTGATAACGGGAACTTACCCGGGTTTACCTACTACTGCTTTCAGTAAACCTCCTCCAGGGAGCCTGTTTCATCATGCCGTTCTTACCGGTTCACAGCCACCACCGGCTCTCTGAAAAGGATACAGCTGATTACTTTACCCCTTCACAGGGTTATTATTAACTTATTAATTAAATATACTATATCCGATCTCAATTTACAATATCAAAAATATTGTTGAATTATAAACAATTTTCTATAAAATAGCGGTGGAGCCTCAAATCTGCGGTCAGCTCAGGATGAAAAGCCGCCGCCATAAAATTTCCCTGACGGGCTAGCACTATCTTCTCTTCATATTTCGCCAGCACTTGAACACTTCTGCCGACACTTGTAATATATGGGGCGCGGATAAAAACGGCCCGGTATGGTCGCGTTCCCAAAACAGGTATATCCAAATCAGCTTCGAAACTGTCAACCTGCCGCCCGAAGGCATTGCGCTCCACCGATATGTCCATCAAATTAAGGCGGGCCTGCCGGGAACCGTTGATTTCCTTAGCCAACATGATCAGCCCGGCACAGGTGCCGAATACCGGCAAACCATCTTCGCTCATTCTTGTGATGGGCTCAAAAAGTCCGAATTCGTTCATCAGCTTTCCTATGGTTGTGCTCTCGCCGCCAGGTATGATCAACGCTGATATACCATCAAGCTGCGTGTTCTTTCTGATTTGCGTCGACTCTACTCCACATTCCGCAAGGATTTTCTGGTGTTCCCTGAAAGCTCCCTGCAGGGCCAGAACACCTATTCGCATAATATACTAAACTTCCTTCCACGATATTTTTTCTACCAGCCGCGGTCTTGCATGCGATATTCAGGAGAAATAGTGGCTATCTCCACACCCGGCATCGCTTCGCCCAGGTTCTTCGAGACTTCCGCCAGCATGCCGGGATCGCTGTAATGTGTAGTTGCGGCTACAATAGCCTTGGCCCTAGCCGCCGGCTCATTTGACTTAAATATCCCGGAACCCACAAATATCCCGTCACAACCCAACTGCATCATCAAGGCGGCGTCAGCCGGAGTGGCTATTCCGCCTGCCGCGAAATTCACCACCGGGAGACTGCCTGTTTCGGCTACCTGCAGCACTAACTCGTAAGGCGCGCCCATTTCTTTTGCCGCAGCCATCAGTTCCTCTTTAGGCATGTTCTGCAGCCTGCGCATTTCACCCATAACCATCCGCATGTGGCGCACAGCTTCCACCACGTTGCCGGTCCCCGGTTCGCCCTTTGTACGGATCATTGCCGCTCCTTCGCCAATCCGCCTCAATGCTTCACCCAGGTTTCTGGCGCCACAAACAAAAGGCACCTTAAAAGCATTTTTATTTATGTGGTGGTTCTCGTCAGCCGGTGTTAAAACTTCGCTCTCATCAATGTAATCCACTCCAAGAGACTCAAGAATCTGCGCTTCCACAAAGTGGCCGATACGCACTTTTGCCATTACCGGAATAGTAACAGCTTCCATTATTTTTAAAATAACGGTGGGCTCAGCCATCCTGGCCACTCCCCCGGCAGCCCGTATATCAGCCGGTACCCGCTCAAGCGCCATTACCGCGCAGGCGCCCGCTTCCTCCGCTATTTTTGCCTGCTCCGGGGTGGTGACATCCATAATCACGCCACCCTTCAACATCTCAGCCAAACCTTTTTTAACCAACCAGGTTCCTTTTTCTGCCACTATAATGCCCCCAATACTACTTCTTGTTAGCTATCAAATAATTTTACAATATACTATCCATAAAAACAAGATCGGACAGATTTTTAAAGCTGAAGATACCGCCCGACAACCGGCTCTATGAGCTGGAATGTTTTATTCAGCAACGCTCCGGCTGCAAAAGAAAGGCACAAAACAATCATAAAAACAAAAATTAGCCGCCAAATCATTTTCATGGTCGGCCACCTCTCAAGGGTTTATATGTAAATAATACCATATAATGTCAACTTTTATTTTCTTTGATTTATTCCACTATTTTACTGAATTATTCCTATTTTCGTTCAATTGCTATAGATTGTTGAAATATGACCGTGTTCGAAAAGCTTTTGGGGGTAGTCGGCCCGGGGTTATCCTCCGCTCTCTCCGCAATTTTTATGATACTCAAATAGCATCGTTTTATCAACCGCCGCGTACCAGGCTGCCATGCGCTGCCTACGCGTCTACTCGGGCTTTTCTGCATGCCTGCACGCGCTATAAACCGCACCCAGTGCTCCGCGCCGCTCCGGACAAACTCCCGGTCCGGGCAAGTCAAGCCTTTTCGAACACTGCTGCTAGTCTTAAGCAATAAAGAAAGGGGATAAACCTTCTTATGAGGAAGCCCCCCAATAAAGAAAGGGACATACCTTTTTTCAAAAATAAAGTACCCTTGATAAAACGTTTGACATTTTAACACTTCTTTATTATTCTGTACAAAGAAACAAAACCAAGAAGGTTTGGAAAAGCTCTGCTGTTAATCAACTATCAAAAAGAAGCTATTATTATAAACAAACTATGAAGGGATGCTGTAAGGAACAGCTCTTTTCGTGGTTTTATTTTTTAAAGGAGGGCAATATGAACAAGAAATTATGGGAAAAATCAGTGGCGTTTCATGGACATGAATGCCCGGGACTCGCCATAGGCTTCAAGGCTTGTGAAGCAGCGATGGAAAAAATGGGGATTGCATTCTCAAAAGATGAAGAAATCGTATGTGTTACCGAAAACGATGCCTGTGGAGTAGATGCGATTCAAGTTATCACAGGCTGCACATTAGGAAAAGGCAACCTTCTTTACAAAGGCACGGGCAAAATGGCTTTCAGTTTTTTCAGCCGGTCCGATGGTAATAGTCTCAGAATGATTGCCAAGCCTTTTAATGATGAAATGGACCGCCGGCAGCGCCAGGAGTATATATTGAATTCGCCGGCGGATGAAATTTTTAATTTCAACAAACCAAATTTCAATCTGCCGGAAACAGCAAGAATGTTTGCCACAGTAGTTTGTGAACACTGCGGCGAAGGCGTACCGGAACATAAAATAAGAATGAATGACGGCAAAAAGGTATGTCTTGACTGCTTCAAGGATTATTCCAGAGGCTGGTAAACTATGAATATTGCGTAACAGCATGTGATGCCGCAGGGAAAACAACAGACTGTTTGTACCGAAAGGTTTGAATTTAAAAGGAGACGGGGAAATTTGAAGCGGACCCTATCAGTTATGGCTAAGGATTTCGGTGGATTTAAGAAACTGGTTCTGCGGTAAATTTAAACTTATGGCAGTAATTCATAAAAATAAAGGGACATACCCTTGTAAATTACTTTGGAAAAGAACCCGGCACCAAGCCAAATAGCCGAATAAGAGACTGGAAACATAAAACCTCACGGTGTTTTTTCACCGTGAGGCTTTTAAAAATTCTCTGGCAGCGTCCTACTCTCCCAGGGGCAAGCCCCAAGTACCATCGGCTCAGGAGGGCTTAACTGCCGTGTTCGGTATGGGAACGGGTGTACCCCCTCCGATATTGCCACCAGAAACTTTATCCGTTTAAATATTACTTCTGGCGTTCCTTCAAAACTGTACAGTGTAGTTGAACAAGTTTTAGGTCAAGCCCTCGACCTATTAGTACCGGTCAGCTAAACTCATTGCTGAGCTTACACACCCGGCCTATCTACCTGGTTGTCTGCCAGGGGTCTTACTAGCTTATGCTATGGGAAACCTCATCTCGAGGGGGGCTTCGCGCTTAGATGCTTTCAGCGCTTATCCCGTCCAGACTTAGATACCCAGCGCTACCGTTGGCACGATAACTGGTACACCAGTGGTCTGTCCATCCCGGTCCTCTCGTACTAGGGACAGCTCCTCTCAAGTTTCCTGCGCCTGCGACGGATAGGGACCGAACTGTCTCACGACGTTCTGAACCCAGCTCACGTACCGCTTTAATGGGCGAACAGCCCAACCCTTGGGACCTACTACAGCCCCAGGATGCGATGAGCCGACATCGAGGTGCCAAACCTCCCCGTCGATGTGGACTCTTGGGGGAGATAAGCCTGTTATCCCCGGGGTAGCTTTTATCCGTTGAGCGACGGCTCTTCCACTCGATACCGCCGGATCACTAAGCCCGACTTTCGTCCCAGCTCGACCTGTACGTCTCGCTGTCAAGCTCCCTTCTGCCTTTACACTCTAACGCGCGATTTCCAACCGCGCTGAGGGAACCTTTGGGCGCCTCCGTTACTCTTTGGGAGGCGACCGCCCCAGTCAAACTGCCC
>NZ_MVQM01000063.1:0-12774 GCF_002067195.1 Pelotomaculum sp. PtaB.Bin117
AAGCCATAACTGCTTAACCCCCTGAAATCCGGACACTTTAGTATCTTATCACCACAAGATGCCATTGTCAATATTGTACTATTCAGGAGACAGAATTCAGTAGTCAGTATTCAGAATACTACGAAACGATAACCAGTTCTCTTATTCGACTGCTGACTCCTGTCTACCGACTCCTGACTTCTAATGAGTTATACAGTCGTCGTCAAAAAATCATCCTGCACCTGGTCACTTTCGATTATATCTTCGTCACCGTCATACTCCTGCTCATCCACCCCTTCTTCATTTATGATATTGATGCTGATGTTGCGGTAGCGGGACATCCCCGTGCCGGCCGGAATCAGCTTGCCGATGATCACGTTTTCTTTCAGGCCGATGAGCGGGTCCAACTTGCCCTTAATCGCCGCCTCGGTAAGCACTCTGGTAGTCTCCTGGAAAGACGCGGCGGACAGAAATGAATCAGTGGCTAAAGAAGCCTTGGTAATACCCAGCAGCACCGCCTTGGCGGTGGCCGGTTCGCCCCCCAACGCCTCAACCCGGGCATTTTCATCTTCAAACTCGAATATGTCAATCAGGCCGCCCGGCAGCAGGTCGGTATCGCCGGGGTCATCTATTTTAATTTTCCGGAGCATTTGCCTGATCATTACCTCAATATGCTTATCGTTAATATCCACACCCTGCAGCCGGTAAACCCGCTGCACCTCTTGCAGGAGATAAATCTGCACACCCTGTACTCCCTTGATCTTGAGCAGGTCATGCGGGTTTACCGACCCCTCTGTCAATTCATCACCGGCGTCAACCTGGTCACCGTTTTTAATTTTGAGACGCGCTCCGTAAGGCACTTGATAAACAGCTTTTTCGCCGTCTGCGGCGGTAACTTCAATTTCCTTGCGGCCTTTGATTTCACGTACTTCGACCACGCCTGCCTCCTCGGCGATAATAGCTTGACCCTTGGGGCGCCGTGCCTCGAAAAGCTCTTCCACCCGCGGCAAGCCTTGGGTAATATCATCCCCGGCCACGCCGCCGGTATGGAAGGTGCGCATGGTAAGCTGGGTGCCCGGCTCGCCGATGCTTTGAGCGGCAATGGTGCCGACAGCCTCACCGATATCAACATTGCGGCCGGTAGCCAGATTGCGCCCGTAACATTTGATGCACACGCCGTAACGGGTTTTGCAGGTTAAAACGGAACGAATCTTTACTTTTTTTATACCTGCTTTAATAATCTTCTCAGCATGTTCTTCAGTAATTTCTTCATCCGCTTCTACTATGATCTCCACATCGCCATTGGCTTTTTCCACCTTGATATCCTCAAGGGCTACCCGTCCGATAATCCGGTCTTCAATTTTTTCAATAACTTCGGCGCCGTCTTTAATCTCCTCGACGGTAATGCCCTGTGAAGTGCCGCAGTCAATTTCCCTGACGATCACATCCTGGGCGACGTCCACCAGACGGCGGGTCAGGTAACCGGAGTCGGCCGTGCGCAGCGCGGTGTCGGCCAAGCCTTTTCTGGCGCCGTGGGTGGAAATGAAATATTCCAAAACGGTCAGGCCTTCCCGGAAGTTCGCCTTAATCGGCAGGTCGATAATCCGGCCGGAGGGATCAGCCATCAGGCCCCGCATCCCGGCAAGCTGGCGGATCTGCTGGATATTGCCGCGGGCGCCGGAATTGGCCATCATATATACCGGGTTAAAGCGGCCAAGCGTTTCATTCAGCGCTTCGGTCACTGTTCTCGTGGCTTCGTTCCAGATTCCGATTACTTTCCGGTAGCGCTCGTCTTCCGTAATCAGGCCGCGGCGGTACTGCAGCTCCACTTTCTCAACCTGCTGTTCGGCGTCCTTGAGAATTTCCTTTTTCCGTTCCGGAATCGTGATATCTTGAATGCCAATGGTTACTCCCGCTTTAGTGGCAAAAGTAAAGCCCAGTTTTTTAATGCCATCCAGCAGTTTGGTGGTGGCTGAAAAACCCAGCTGCCGGTAACAGTCATCAACGACCCTGCTCAACACTTTTTTATCGGCTATCTGGTTAATATACCCTAATTCAGGAGGTATAACCTCGTTAAAAATAGCCCTGCCGACAGTGGTTTCAAGCATGCTTTTATCGGGCATCCGCACTTTTATCCTGGCATGCAGGGAAATAACATTGTTGTAATAGGCCATCACAGCCTCTTCGCGGTCTTTAAAAACCTTCCCTTCTCCCTGTACGCCGGGCTCTTCCACGGTTAGATAGTAGATGCCCAAAACCATGTCCTGGGTAGGTATGGCCACCGGGCGGCCGTCCTTGGGGTTCAAAATATTATTTGAGGAAAGCATCAGCAACCTGGCCTCTGACTGCGCCTCCGCGGACAGGGGCACGTGCACGGCCATCTGGTCGCCGTCGAAGTCGGCGTTATAAGCCGTGCAAACCATCGGATGGATCTGAATGGCCTTTCCTTCCACCAGCGTCGGCTCGAAAGCCTGGATGCCCAGGCGGTGCAAGGTGGGAGCGCGGTTAAGCAGCACAGGATGTTCGCTGATCACATCTTCAAGCACGTCCCAAACCTCCGGGCGCACCCTTTCCACCATGCGCTTAGCGCTTTTAATGTTATGGGCGTGGCCATCATTCACCAGGCGTTTCATGACAAAAGGCTTAAACAACTCAATAGCCATTTCTTTGGGTAAGCCGCACTGGTGGATGTTCAAATCCGGACCGACAACTATAACCGAGCGGCCGGAGTAGTCAACCCGCTTGCCAAGAAGATTCTGGCGGAAGCGTCCTTGCTTTCCTTTCAGCATATCGCTCAGCGATTTTAAAGGGCGGTTGCCCGGGCCGGTAACCGGCCTGCCCCGGCGTCCGTTGTCAATCAAGGCGTCCACAGCTTCCTGGAGCATTCTTTTTTCATTCCTGACGATAATGTCCGGCGCGCCCAGATCCAGCAATCTTTTTAGACGGTTGTTGCGGTTGATCACCCGGCGGTACAGATCATTCAGGTCAGAAGTGGCAAAACGCCCGCCATCCAATTGAACCATGGGACGAAGCTCGGGAGGAATCACCGGAACCACGTCCAGCACCATCCACTCCGGCCGGTTTCCCGATTTGCGGAAAGCCTCCACCACTTCCAGACGCCTGATCGCCCTGATTTTGCGCTGGCCGGTGACGTCTCTCAGCTCCTGGCGAAGCTCTTTGGTCTGTTCCTCCAGGTCGATTTCCTCCAGGAGAATCTTGATGGCTTCAGCGCCCATGCTTGCTTTAAAAACATTGCCGTATTTTTCCCTGTGCTCCCGGTACTCCGTTTCAGTAAGCAGCTGCTTTTTGATTAACCCGGTCTCGCCGGGATCGGTGACAATATATGAAACAAAGTACAAAACTCTTTCCAGAGCGCGCGGAGACATGTCCAGCAGCAAGCCCATCCGGCTGGGAATACCTTTAAAATACCATATGTGCGAAACCGGGGCGGCCAGCTTGATGTGACCGAGGCGCTCCCGGCGCACTTTGGAACGGGTCACCTCAACCCCGCACCGGTCGCAAACCACTCCCTTGTAACGGACACGTTTATACTTGCCGCAGTGACATTCCCAGTCACGGGTCGGCCCAAAAATACGCTCGCAGAACAACCCGTCTCTTTCCGGTTTCAAAGTACGGTAATTGATTGTCTCGGGTTTTTTCACCTCACCGCTGGACCAGCTGATGACTTGTTCGGGAGACGCCAGGCCGATGCGGATACGGTCAAAATTATTTAATTCCAGCAAAAGAATCCCTCCTTCTGGAGTTACTCGTCTTCCAGTTCGAAATCATCTTCCTGATAACCTTCATTAAACCCCTCTTCGTCCACATCGTCGTCGTAATCTTCATGATTGACGACTTCAGGCAATTCTTCTTGCTGTATGTCAATACCCAGCTCTTTCGCTGTTTCAGTGATATCCTCTTCGACTTCTTTAATTTCGATCTCCCGGTCGTCTTCAGACAATACCCTGACGTCCAGCCCAAGGCTCTGCAGTTCTTTTATCAGTACTTTAAAGGACTCCGGCACACCTGGTTCCGGCACATTTTCCCCTTTGACGATGGACTCGTAAGTTTTTACCCGGCCGACCACATCGTCCGACTTCACGGTCAGGATCTCCTGCAGGGTATAGGCCGCGCCATAAGCCTCCAGCGCCCACACCTCCATCTCGCCGAAACGCTGTCCGCCAAACTGGGCTTTGCCGCCCAGCGGCTGTTGGGTAACCAGCGAGTAAGGTCCGGTGGAACGCGCGTGAATCTTGTCGTCCACCAGGTGGGCCAGTTTTAGCATATATACGTAACCCACTGTTACCGGGTTGTCAAAAGGTTCTCCCGTGCGCCCGTCATACAGCTGCATCTTGCCGCTCTCAGGCAGTCCCGCTTCCTTTAGTTTATCAAGAATGTCCTTTTCCGAGGCCCCGTTGAACACCGGCGTGGCCACATGGTAGCCCAGCGCCTTGGCGGCCCATCCAAGGTGCGCCTCCAAAACCTGCCCGATATTCATCCGGGAAGGCACGCCCAGGGGGTTCAGGACTATTTCTATCGGTGTGCCGTCCGGCAGAAAAGGCATATCCTCTTCCGGCAAAATGCGGGCAATAACACCTTTATTGCCGTGGCGTCCGGCCATCTTGTCGCCTTCGGAAATTTTCCTTTTTTGGGCGATATACACTCGCACCAACTGGTTCACGCCGGGCGGCAGTTCATCTCCGTTATCCCTTGAAAAAACCTTCACATCAACAATTTTACCTGCTTCACCGTGCGGCACTCTAAGGGAGGTATCCCTTACCTCACGCGCCTTTTCGCCAAATATGGCCCGCAAGAGACGTTCCTCGGCGGTCAATTCGGTTTCCCCCTTGGGCGTGACCTTGCCGACCAGGATGTCGCCGGGCCGCACTTCCGCGCCCGCCCGGATAATCCCCCGCGAGTCCAGGTCTTTCAAAATCTCCTCGCCGACATTGGGAATATCCCTGGTGATCTCTTCGGGACCCAACTTGGTGTCGCGGGCGTCGCATTCATATTCTTCTATATGAATCGACGTAAAGAAATCCTCCTTTACCGCCTTCTCGCTAACCAGGATGGCATCTTCATAGTTATAACCTTCCCAGGGCATAAAGGCCACCAGGATATTCCGGCCAAGCGCCAGCTCGCCGTAGTCGGTGGAAGGGCCATCGGCGATCACCTGGCCCGCTTCCACACGGTCACCCCGCTGTACAATGGGTTTTTGGTTGATGCACGTGCCCTGGTTGGAGCGGGTAAACTTCAACAGCTTGTATTTGTCAATGCCGGCCGGCCGGTAAACCAGATTCAAATCGACTGCTATCGAAAAGGTCTTGATTCCTTTACGCTGCAGGCTATCCAAATCCCCCTTGTTTATTATTTTATCTTTTTTAATGTGAATTTCTGCCTTGTCAGGCGCATAAATATCTTTCAAGGCCCTGATTTCTTTTATTTGAGGCACATGGTATTTTTTTTCATCCATTACTTGTGAAACAGGGATATTATAAATTTTCAGCCGGTATAATGTCTGTCTCATATGAGCAGGGATTTCTTCCAGCAGCCCTGTTCTCTTCAGCATTTCAACCACGGCTTCGGTAATTATATCGCCCTTTCTGGCCAGTGTTTCATTTGTTTCGCTAGAAATATCATAGGGCCATGTTCCCTCATACCTGGCGTCTGTCTTAACAATAATGTCGTTCGCGGTTACTTGCTCAATAATACCCGGATTTTTGGCAATCACCACCACCCCGGAATCCCTGGCGGCCTTATATTCAATCCCGGTGCCGACCAGGGGCGCCTGCGTTTTTAATAAAGGAACAGCCTGGCGCTGCATGTTTGCTCCCATCAAGGCCCGGTTTGCGTCATCATGTTCCAGAAACGGAATTAACGCCGTCGCTATACTGAATACCTGTTTTGGCGACACATCCATAAAATCCACCCGGTCGGCGGGAACTACCACAATTTCCGGAGAGCGGGCATTGACCCGGTTTTCCTGGAAATGACCTTCCTCATCCAACGGCGCGTTGGCCTGGGCTATAACGCAGCCCTCTTCTTTATCCGCGGTTAGATAAACTATCTCATCGGAAACCCGTTTGTTAGCCTTATCAACCTTGCGATAAGGCGTTTCAATAAAGCCAAGCGGGTTAATCCTGGCATAAGTGCTGAGTGAGCCGATCAGGCCGATATTGGGACCTTCAGGTGTCTCAATCGGACACATCCGGCCATAGTGTGAATTGTGGACGTCACGCACTTCAAAACCTGCCCGTTCCCGTGACAAACCACCCGGTCCGAGCGCGGAAAGACGCCGCTTATGGGTCAGCTCGGCGAGCGGGTTGGTCTGATCCATAAACTGGGATAGCTGACTTGACCCGAAGAACTCTTTAATGGCGGCGACTACCGGGCGGATGTTAATCAATACCTGTGGGGTAATCACATCCACATCCTGAATGGTCATTCTCTCGCGGACCACCCGCTCCATTCTGGACAAACCAATCCGGAACTGATTCTGCAGCAACTCGCCAACCGAACGCAAGCGGCGATTGCCAAGGTGATCGATATCGTCCACATGACCTTCCGATCTCACCAGACCCAACAAGTACTTGACTGTCTCAATAATGTCTTCCCTGGTCAGTTCCCTGATAAATTCACGTTCTTTGGGCAATTCTTTTTTCAGATAAGGATCAAACTCGGTTTCCCCTTTGGCGTTTTCACCATAACGGTAAAGAATGCCATGCTGCAGTTTTTCCTGAATCTTGTAACGGCCGACATTAGCCAAGTCATAGCGTTTAGGGTCAAAAAACAACGCTTCCAAAAGCGATCTCGCGCTTTCAACCGTAGGCGGCTCCCCGGGTCGCAAGCGCTTGTAGATCTCCACCAGCGCCTCTTCTTCAGTGTCGCAATTATCCCGGGACAAGGTTTCCTGAATACTTTTATCCTCGTTGAAGAGTTCGTTAATCACCATGTTGGTGCTGTAGCCAAGCGCGCGCACCAGAACGGTTGCCAATATCTTCCTGGTGCGGTCAATCCTGACAAAAATATGGTCGTTGACATCAGTTTCAAATTCCAGCCAGGCGCCCCGGTTGGGTATTATAGTGGCCGTGTAGAGCTTTTTACCGGTCGGATCGATAATTTCATTAAAATAGACACCGGGCGAACGGACCAACTGGCTTACTATCACCCTTTCGGCCCCGTTGATAATGAAAGTGCCCTTTTCGGTCATTAGAGGGAAATCTCCCATAAAGACTTCCTGTTCTTTGACCTCCCCGGTTTCTTTATTGATTAATCGCACCTTGACCCGCAAAGGAGCGGCAAAGGTTACGTCCCTTTCTTTGCACTCCTCCACTGAGTATTTCGGATCACCGAGGGTATAGTCTAAAAACTCAAGAACCAGGTTTCCGGTAAAATCCTGGATAGGAGATATATCATGGAAAACCTCTCTTAACCCCTCTTTTAAAAACCAATCATAGGAATTGCGCTGGACCTCAATAAGGTTGGGCAGTTCCAAGACTTCTTTCAGTTTACCGAAACTCTTTCGGCCTCTGCCCCCCACCTTCTCGGGATAAATCATCTAGCGCCTCACACCCCCGTCCCCAAATAAGAAAAATATTTACCGGCCATTCAGCAAAAAAACGCAAATACCGCTAGCGTGTCCTTTATCCACAAATCCCCGGAGGGGATTTTAACGATATGTTTAAACCGAAACAATGAAAAGCAAGGCTTTGTTTTTCTTTACAATACCTCGCTTTATACAAAATCAGACTATCTTAAATATTATTGCCATAATAATACAATAAAATACTTTGCTCTACAGAACCATTACCCACCCGTACACATATTAACAATCTATGCAATAAATATAGTAGATATTTAATGACATTTTTAAATTTTAGCACATCATATAATGTTTGTCAAGGAATTATTTGAAGGAAAGCAGCAGGAGTCAGGAGTCAGCATTCAGAATCTCATTCTGACTCCTGGCTCTTAACTCCTCCTGAGCAGTTGCATCTCCTTAACGGCAACCACTAAAAAGGGGCCGGAGCCCCTTTTGTGTTGCTTCCAGCTGTCTACTTGATTTCCACAGTGGCGCCGGCTTCGGTGAGCTTGGCTTTTATTTCTTCGGCCTCTTGTTTGTTAATCTTCTCCTTGACCGCCTTGGGCGCCGCATCGACCAGATCCTTGGCTTCTTTCAGGCCAAGAGCGGTGATTTCCCTGACAACCTTAATCACGTTAACCTTTTTATCGCCAATAGCGGTAAGAATTACATCAAATTCAGTCTGCTCCTCGACTTCAGCGGCGGCTGCGGGAGCTGCTCCAGGGGCGGCGGCAACAGCCACCGGGGCGGCGGCGCTAACCCCGAACTCCGTCTCAAAAGCTTTGACCAATTCGGACAGCTCCAGAACAGTCATGCCTTTTACTGCTTCAAGAATCTCTTGCACTTTAGACATTTGCGTAAACCTTCCTTTCAATTAAGAAATCTTTTAATATTTTCAGGTGTTTAGAATTAAGCAGTCGGTCTTCAGAATATTTCGCTCCGATTAACCATCATCTCATGCTGACTCCCGGCTTCTGAATTCCGAATCCTGAGTCGTGGCATAATCCGGCTAAGCTTCACCGGCGCGCTGCTGGCGAACCGCCTCCAAAGTGTAAACAAAACTGCGGATAGTTCCTTGAAGTACACCTGCAAAACCATAAAGCGGGGTTTGCATGCTACCCAGTATCTTAGCCAGAAGCACCTCACGCGGGGGTAAATCAGCCAGATTTTTAATACCCTTGGCGTCGATGACTTTTCCTTCCAGAATCCCGGCCTTAATATCCATCTTTTTAGTTTCACGGATAAAATCGACAAGTATTTTGGCAGGCGCCACCGGATCTTTGCCAAAGGCAATCGCCACGGGACCCTCCAGGTACTGTTCCACACCCTCAACGCCAAGGCGTTTGGTAATTAAACCGGTCAGGGTATTCTTCGCCACCTTTAATTCACAACCTGCTTCCCGCAGCTTCCGGCGCAGTTTTGTGGCCTCAGAGACATTCAAGCTACGGAAATCGGCAAAGATCGATACTGTAGAGCCTTCAAATTTTTCTTTTAACTCTGAAAGAATTTCTTCCTTTTTTTCTTTGGTGATAGGCACTCTTTGATAACACCTCCCTTCTGAGCGGTTGGTAGTTAGTAGTTGGCAACCAAATATTCTAACAACCAACAACAGACAACCAACAACCAAAATGGCCTCTGCAGACAGAAACACAGAGGCCACGTTATTTATACGCGGGGGAAAAGGCCTCGGCCGGCGGCTTTTCTAGGCCATTATGCAAATTGCACCGGCTGTCTACAGCTTATTATTTATTTTTTAGGTAAGCCCGCAGGCCGCCATATCTATAATCATATGGAACGCTAGAGAGAAGCTTTTTGGGTATTAACCCTTACTCCCGGCCCCATGGTAGACGACAAAGAAATGCCTTTGAGGTACTGGCCTTTAGCCGAAGCAGGCTTGGCCCTGTTCAGGACATCTAGCAAAGTGCGCAGGTTTTCCTGCAGCGCTTCGACGCTGAACGAAACCTTACCGATCGGAGCATGAATAATACCTGCCTTATCCACCCTGTACTCGATTTTACCAGCCTTTACTTCCTGCACGGCCCGGGTGATGTCAAAGGTGACGGTTCCGGTCTTGGGATTGGGCATCAGGCCGCGGGGACCCAGAATCCGTCCCAGCTTGCCCACGGTCCCCATCATATCCGGGGTTGCGATAGCCACATCAAACGCCAGCCAGCCTTCTTGCTGAATTTTAGCCACCATATCTTCCGCACCTACAAAATCAGCGCCTGCTTCTTCAGCTTCCTTAGCTTTATCGCCTTTTGCAAACACCAGCACGCTGCGTGTTTTGCCTGTTCCATGCGGCAGTACAACCGCGCCACGCACTTGTTGATCGGCATGCCGCGGGTCCACACCCAGACGGATGGCTACCTCAACAGTTTCATCAAATTTTCCGGGGGCTGTTTTTTTTACCAGCGCAAGCGCCTCGGCCGGTTCATAAGCCGCGCTGCCGCCAATTTCCTTTAATGCGCTTAAATACTTCTTCCCATGTTTTGGCATTATGTTTTTCCTCCTTGTGGTTTTAGCGGAAATGTTTCCTCCCACTTACCCTACGCATTAACTTGTCAACCTTCTACGATCTCAATACCCATGCTGCGGGCAGTGCCCTCAACCATCCGCATCGCCGCCTCCACATCGGCGGCGTTTAAGTCGGGCATCTTTATTTCAGCAATCTCACGGACTTTAGCGCGAGGGAGTTTCGCAACCTTTTTGCTGTTAGGTTCACCGGAAGCCGTTTCAATCCCCGCCGCCTTCTTTAGCAGGACGGCCGCAGGCGGAGTTTTGGTGACAAAAGTAAAGGAACGATCTTCAAAAACAGTAATCTCCACCGGGATGATCAAACCCGCTTGAGCAGCGGTACGCTCATTATATTCCTTTACAAAAGCCATGATATTTACTCCGTGCTGTCCCAGAGCCGGCCCTACCGGCGGCGCCGGGGTGGCTTTGCCTGCCGGAACTTGCAGTTTTATTATGGCAGACACTTTTTTCGCCATCTGCATCCACACCTCCTGTTCAATAGTTATGATGTTTTCTCTATCTGACTAAAATCCAGTTCAACCGGGGTTTCCCGTCCAAACATGGAGATTAATACTCTTATTTTTTGTTTTTCCGTGTTGACATCTTCAATTATCCCGATAAAGTTTTCAAACGGGCCGGAAATTACGCGGACATTTTCACCTACGGAAAGAGTAATCCGCGTCCGCGGCTCGTCAACTCCCATCCTTCTGATAATCTGCCTGGCCTCGTCGTCATTCAAAGGGATAGGTTTTGAACCTGAACCCACAAAACCTGTCACTCCGGGGGTGTTGCGCACGACATACCAGGAATCGTCGGTCATAAACATCTCCACCAGCACATACCCCGGAAAAACCTTCCGCTTGGAGATTTTCTTTTTGCCGTCCTTTATTTCAATTTCATCTTCCATCGGCACGAGTATGCGGAAGATCTTCTCTTCCATACTCATTGAATCGATCCGTTTTTCCAGGTTTGCTTTTACCTTATTCTCATAACCGGCATAGGTATGTACGACATACCACTTCTTCACCATAAAATACAAGGGACCTTTTTCTTAGTCTTAGGTCCCTCACCCCCTTAAAGAAAAATTATCTTGGCAAAAACTGTCCCAGGACCCTACTCATAATTTCGTCAAACAACCAAATCAAACTGCCTACGATTACTACCGCCAATAATACCACCGCAGTATATGCAACAACCTCCCGGCCGTTAAGCCAATGGACCTTTTTTAACTCATTCAGCACTCCACGCAGAAACTTCTTTATCTGTTCAACCCGGTTCACTTTGTCTTTTCTGACAATAATCTTGCCGGCATCCTTTTTTACCAACACTTTCTTTTCCTTGCTGGCCGCATTTTCTTTGCTGGCCGCAATTGTATTCTTTGACTGCTCTTTCGGGCTGGTTTCTTTTTTGTAAGTCTTTTTTTTATTGTTGCTATCTTGTTTTTTCATCAATGCCATAAAACGCCACATCCTTAACTTTTATCTCAAACGCGCCCGACCTGAAATAATACCGGCGTATACCATCAGACCAGAATGCGGCTGTGATTTCAAAAGATAGCCGTTAGCTACCTGGTTTCCTTATGCAAGGTATGGGTCTGGCAAAACCTGCAGTACTTCTTCATTTCGATCCTGCCGGGATCGTTTTTCTTATTCTTCATGGTAGTGTAATTTCTACGTTTACACTCAGTGCAAGCTAATGTAACACCTACTCTCACAAAAGCCACCTCCCCCAAAACTAAAAAAAAATTCTACCCCTTTTTGAGAATTAACCTTACTGAATTTATCACAATTAAATGACCGTGTCAATAGCTTCCCCGCACACCCTAGTCGTATTTTAACAAACTTTCTGGCTTATTATACCATGTGTTGTCTTTATCATCATCACGGGCGGCAAGCGGGAAAAACATGATTCCCCAAATGAAAAATAAAAACCAGTGATCATATCACCGGTTTTTTCTTTGGTAGCGGCGCAGGGACTTGAACCCCGGACACCACGGGTATGAACCGTGTGCTCTAACCAGCTGAGCTACGCCGCCATATTAAGACATTAAAAATAATATCAAAAACCAAATTCCCTGTCAAGCAGAACGATCATTATTTAACCTTTCCTACCTCGTGGCAGTTCTGTTTCTTCTAAATTTTAAGACCAAAAGACGACAAAGGCATAAAGAAAAGAGCCCGAAGGCTTTTTAATGTTTTACTTGTAACTTTTAAATTTCTTAATTAATTTTTCCCAAATATCATATTTCATCATTGGTGTGCATAATTTACAATTTTCAGGATACATAAGACTCAAACAATTAAACTCCTGATTATTTAATGCTTTTTCTGTTCAGTAAAATCCTTCCTTCTTTTCATTAAAATCAAATTCAATCTTCACGTTCTTGTTAACTCTATCGCAATAAAATCTCATTGCATTTTTCATACCTTTTATCACTCCCTTACTTGCTACATTCGCCGGAAGGGATGATAGTTCCTGCAATGCAATAAAATAAACAAGGCCGCTAGTCTCTCCTCCTGTCCTACCAACCTGGAGGCAAACCGTTTTTATGCTTGCCGGTGATTGGGAAGCAGCCATCAAGCCGTATAGGAAAAAAGTACCCATTAAGTCTTATTAAAAATGAAGATTCATAAAAAAACGCGCTAAAATTTGAAAATGACACCCCTAAAAAACCGCATAAAAAAAGCCCTTAAACCCTT
>NZ_MVQM01000064.1:0-29077 GCF_002067195.1 Pelotomaculum sp. PtaB.Bin117
ATAAAAAATGCGATTAGGGTAGCGATGGAATCAGTTGATAATTATCTGGTGGACTCTATCAGGGATAGTATTACGCTTGCCGAAAAGAAAGAGGTTGATTGCGCCGATGCACAGGGAAGTGGTTAACGCCGGAATTTTGGGGATTGGGACCTATGTACCGGAGCGAATTCTTACCAATACAGAATTAGAGAAAATGGTAGATACCAGCGACGAATGGATTCGTTCCAGGAGTGGAATATCCGAAAGAAGGATTGCCGGATCGGAGCAGGCCACTTCGGATCTGGCTTCAAATGCTGCCAGACGGGCGCTTTCTGACGCCGGGACAGCACCTGAAGAAATTGATCTGGTTATTTGCGCCACAGACACGGCGGATATGATTTTTCCGGCTACCGCCTGCCTGGTGCAGGACCGGATCGGAATTAAAAAAAAGGCGGGGGCCTTTGACCTGGCGGCCGGGTGCACCGGATTTGTTTACGCGCTTGCCGTAGGCAGCCAGTTTATTGCTGCCGGCACCTGCCGGAGAGTACTGGTGATCGGAGCCGAAACTATGTCCAGAGTAATTAACTGGGAAGACCGGAGCACCTGTGTGCTTTTTGGGGACGGCGCAGGCGCGGTGGTTTTAGGGCCGGTGCCTGCCGGACAGGGTATTTTAGCCACTAAGCTATACTCCGACGGTGCCGGAGGGCCCCACCTGCTGCTTCCGGCCGGGGGGTCCAGGCGTCCGGCCAGCAGTGAAACATTGGACGAAAAGCTTCATTATTTGCAAATGAACGGCAGGGAAGTTTTTAAATTCGCGGTCAGAGTTATGGGGGAGGCCGCTGAAGAAGTAATTGCCGAGGCCGGGCTTAATAAATCAGATATTGACTTTTTTATCCCCCACCAGGCGAATATCCGGATTATTGAGCCGGCTGCCAAAAGACTCGGCATATCTATGGAAAAGGTAATGGTCAACGTGGATCGATACGGGAATACATCGACAGCCTCAATACCGCTGGCGTTGGAAGAAGCTGTGCGTGGCGGCAGGATTAATAAAGGCGACCATGTTGTCATGGTAGGTTTCGGCGCCGGATTGACCTGGGGAGCGGCAGCAATTAAATGGTAATACTTTTCATGTAAGGTTATTTATGGTATATTTTTTTTATATTTATTTAAAATATTATACAGGGGGCGGGGGTATTGTTCCGTACCGCGTTATGTGACTTGTTGAATATCGAGTATCCAATTATTCAGGGCGGTATGGCCAGGGTGTCCACTGCCGAATTAGCTGCTGCGGTTTCTGAAGCGGGCGGGCTTGGAATTATCGGATCAGGCACTATGCCTGCCGATTGGCTCAGGAAGCAAATTCGTCTGGCCAGACAATTAACCAAAAAACCTTTCGGCGTCAATGTGATGCTGCTTTCACCTTATCTGGCAGACATAATGCTCCTGCTCAGGGAAGAGCCTGTGGCGGTGATTACCACAGGTGCGGGAAATCCCGGAAAATACGTTCCTTCTTTGCGGGAAGTGGGCACGAAAGTGATCCCGGTGGTATCTTCGGTGGCGCTGGCGAAGAGGCTGGCCCGCACCGGTGTTGACGCCCTGATTGCCGAAGGGATGGAATCAGGAGGGCATATCGGAGATATAACTACCATGGCCATGGTTCCACAGGTGGTGGATGTTGTTGATATTCCGGTGATAGCGGCCGGCGGTATTTTTGACGGCCGGGGGTTTGTGGCCGCGCTGTCGCTGGGAGCGGTGGGAGTGCAGATGGGCACCCGCTTTATGTGTGCCAGTGAATGTACAATCCACCCAAAAGTAAAAGAAGCGATTATTAAAGCCAAAGATCGTGACACGACGATCACCGGCGCTTCACTTGGACACCCGGTGCGATCTTTGCGAAACAAGTTCACCAGGAAATACAAGGAACTGGAAAAGCAGGGTATAACGGTGGATGAACTTGAAAAGTTTGGCGTGGGCAGCCTCGCGGCGGCCATGGTTGAGGGGAATGTGGAAAACGGTACGGTGATGGCCGGGCAAGTTTGCGCCATGGTCGGCAAAATTCAAACTTCCCGTGATATTATTTTAGAAACATTGCAGGAAGCCCAACAAGTAATTGGCAATATCAGCAGACTGGTGGTGAAAAAAACGTGAAGGTAGCTTTTGTCTTTCCGGGCCAGGGCTCTCAAAGCGTGGGAATGGGCCGGGAATTTTACGAAAACTATCCGGAAGCCCGCGCTGTTTTTGAAAAGGCTGACCGGGCTCTGGGGTTTTCCATCTCTGAAATGTGTTTCGCCGGGCCGGAAGCGGAATTGAACAAAACAATCAATACCCAGCCGGCGGTTCTGACTGTCAGTGTGGCCTGCCTGGAAATAATCAAGCGGGCAGGCGGTCCGGTCCCATCGGCAGTCGCGGGGCATAGTTTGGGTGAATACAGCGCCCTGGTGGCCGCGGGCTCGTTATCCTTTGAAGACGCTGTGCGGCTGGTGCGCAAGCGGGGCCAGTACATGCAGGAAGCTGTTCCCCTCGGTGCGGGAGGGATGGCCGCCGTCATGGGCCTGTCCGGCGAAGAGGTTCAGGAAGTATGCCGGAAAGCTTCCAGCGCCGGGATTGTGGAGGCGGTTAACTTGAACTGTCCCGGCCAGGTGGTTGTGGCGGGGGACAATAACGGATTGAAAGCCGCGGCGTTGCTGGCCAAGGAAGCCGGCGCCAAGCGTTTTATTCCCTTGACGGTTAGCGCCCCCTTTCATTCAAGCATGATGAAACCCGCCGGTGCAAGACTGGCCGCCGACCTGGACAAGATCTCTGTCGCTGATCCGGGCGTGCCGGTGGTGGCAAATGTTACGGCTGATTTTGTCCGCACCGGGCCGGAGGCTAGGGCTTTATTAGTCCGGCAGGTCTACAGCCCGGTGCGCTGGGAGGAGAGCGTGCGCCTGCTTGTTTCCGCCGGAGTAACGGACGTTGTTGAGATTGGCCCAGGCAAGGTTTTAAGCGGCTTGGTGAAGAAAATTAGCC
Organism: Pelotomaculum sp. PtaB.Bin117; assembly: GCF_002067195.1. Lineage (NCBI taxonomy): Bacteria > Bacillati > Bacillota > Clostridia > Eubacteriales > Desulfotomaculaceae > Pelotomaculum > Pelotomaculum sp. PtaB.Bin117. The sequence continues at coordinate 2,992 of NZ_MVQM01000064.1, forward strand.
GGGAGCTGAAGGTAGGCAATGTTGAAGACCGGGCTTCTTTGGAAAAAGCCCTTGCGCTTGTCGGGGAGGTTGGCTAAAATGGTTCTTAACGGCAGAACTGCCATTGTCACAGGAGCTTCCCGCGGCATTGGACGCGCCATTGCCCTTAATCTGGCGAAAAAAGGGGCGGCGGTGTTGATCAACTACGCGGGCAGGGCCGACGCGGCGGCGGAAGTGGCGGAAGCCATCAGCAGCGCCGGCGGGCGCGCGTTGGTTTGCCAGGCCGACGTATCCAACCAGACGGAAGTGGAGGCCATGGTAAAAACTGCCCTGGCTGAATTCGGAAAGGTGGATATACTGGTAAACAACGCTGGCATAACCAGGGACAACGTGGTTTTTCGCATGAAAGACGCGGAATGGGACGCAGTGCTCGGGGCGAACCTCAAGGGAGCTTTCAATTGCATCAAAATTGCCGCCAAAAGCATGTTTAAGAACCACTACGGGCGCATCATAAATATCAGTTCGGTGGTCGGCTTGACCGGCAACAGCGGTCAGGCAAATTACAGCGCGGCTAAAGCGGGCCTGATCGGCCTGACGAGGGCCATGGCCAAAGAGCTTGGCTCGCGTAATATTACTGTTAACGCCATAGCGCCTGGTTATATCGACACGGAAATGACCAAGGGACTGGCGGAAAGTGTTCAAGGAAAAATGCTGGAGCAGATTCCTTTAAAAAGGTTCGGCTGTCCGGAAGAAGTGGCTGAGTTGGCGGCGTTTTTGGCCTCGGACGCGGCCGGATACATCACCGGGCAAACAATAAACGTGGATGGCGGTATGGTTTGCATGTAATATTTTGTAGGTAATATATAGGTATGCGACAAACTGATCTGGTTAGAGTGCCGAAAGGGGGTGAGTGTTCATCATGTCGATAGCTGACAAGGTTAAAGCCATTATTGTTGATCAATTAGGTGTGGAGGAAGATGAAGTTATACCGGAGGCGTCCTTTGTCGATAACCTGGGAGCTGATTCTTTGGATATTGTGGAATTAGTCATGGCTCTGGAAGAAGAATTTGATTTGGAAATCCCCGATGAAGACGCAGAAAAAATACGTACTGTAGGCGAAGCGATAAAATATATCCAGGATCGCCAATAATTTTACGTCGGTCTGTAAGTCCCGGGGGCAACCACGGGACTTTTTCGAAGAGGGAGGGTATATATTGCGTAAGCGGGTTGTAATTACCGGCCTGGGGATTATTTCTCCGGTAGGTATTGGGTTGGAACAGTTCTGGTCCTCTATTGCCGGCGGGGTTTCCGGGATCAGGCGGTTGACCAGGTTCGACGCGACCAACCATAGCACTAAAATAGCGGGTGAAGTTGTTGATTTTGAAAACACTAAGTACCTGAATAAAAAAGACGCCCGGCGCATGGACCGCTTTACCCAATTCGCGGTGGCGGCCACCGGGATGGCGCTTGAGGACGCGGGCCTTGACCTGGAGAAGGAGAACAGGAACCGGGTTGGCGTTATTCTCGGGTCGGGCATAGGCGGCATTGAAACACTGGAGGAACAAGCTAAATTGTTGCTTGAGAAAGGTCCCGGGCGAGTCAGTCCTTTTTTCGTGCCGATGATGATCGCCAACATGGGAGCCGGACAGGTGGCGATCAATTACAGCCTGTATGGTCCAAACATCACCAGCGTTACAGCGTGCGCCTCCAGTTCGAACGCCCTGGGAGACGCTCTTAGATTGCTGCAGTGGGGTCAGGCGGATGTGATGGTTTCCGGTGGAACAGAGGCCCCGCTCACACCTTTGGCAATGGCCGGGTTCTGTTCCATGAAAGCCATGTCAACCAATAACGATGAGCCGGAAAAAGCGAGCAGACCTTTTGATGCGCGTAGAGACGGTTTCGTATCAAGTGAGGGAGCTGCTATTTTGGTGTTGGAAACACTGGATCACGCTCTTAGCAGAGGGGCCAGGATTTATGCTGAGTTTGCAGGGTACGGCAGTTCATGCGACGCTTATCATATCACTGCGCCTGATCCTGAGGGGCGCGGGGCGGCCAGTTCGATGCTGGAAGCGCTCAAGGACGCCGGCATTGGAGCTGAAGAGATAGACTACATCAACGCCCACGCGACGTCCACTCCCCCCGGGGATAAGGCTGAAGTAACAGCGATTAAAAAAGTATTCGGAGCACATGCCCGGAAACTGGCCGTCAGTTCAACGAAGTCCATGACCGGCCACCTGCTGGGCGCCGCGGGCGGCTTGGAGGCAGCCGTATGTGTTTTGGCCATCAACCGCGGGCTTATACCGCCTACAATCAATTATGAGTATCCTGACCCCGACTGTGACCTGGACTTTGTTCCCAACACGGCGAGGCATGCTGAAGTAAACATGGCTCTATCAAATTCTTTCGGGTTCGGCGGTCATAATGCCACCTTGATATTCAAACGATACTATTAAACTAACACCCTGACGGGGTTTAGGGGTGATCCCGGTGTCAAAAATAAAGAATTGCCAGTCCCGGTTAAAAAGGCGGCTTGGTATAGACTGGCGGGATGATGACTTACTGTCAATAGCCTTGACCCACAGTTCGTTTACTTATGAAAATCGCCACGCCGGGGCGGAGAATAATCAGCGCCTGGAGTTTCTGGGAGACGCGGTGCTTGAATTGGCTGTAAGCGATTATTTATACCGTAATAATCCGGAAAGAGATGAAGGAGAGCTGACTAAATTGAGGGCGGCGATAGTCTGTGAACCTTCCCTGGCCAGAGTCGCCGGCGGTTTGGAACTAGGCCTTTGTCTGAATATGGGCAGAGGGGAGGAGCGGTCCGGAGGCAGGGAGCGCCCGTCGATATTGGCCGACGCTTTTGAGGCGCTGTTAGGAGCCGTTTATTTGGATCAGGGACTGGGCCGGGCTGCTGAGATTGCCCTCCGGTGCCTGGCGCCGGTCATTAATGATGTCATGGAAGGGCGGTTGGAGCGGGACTATAAGACCGAACTGCAGGAACTGGTCCAGCAGAACAGCGGGGAAACAGTGCAATACGTTATTTTAAAAGAAGATGGGCCTGATCACGATAAGACCTTTACAGCGGGTGTGCTCCACCGGGGGCAAATGTCCGGCAGGGGAACCGGCCGTTCGAAAAAAGACGCGGAACAGCAGGCGGCCAAATCAGCCCTGCTTAAAATGAACAAGTGATTATCTTAAGGAGCCAGGAGCAGTCAGAAATCAGAAGTCAGAAGTCAGAATGACAGAACAAATACGGTGGAAGCATAATCCCGGTTTTTATTCTGAATTCTGACTACTGAATTCTCAGTACCTGAACAGTAACGAATATTTACTAACATGGGAGGCAAAAAACGGGCCAATGGGTTTTTTTAACCGGTTAAAAGAAAGCCTTACCAAAACCCGCCAGGGTTTTGTCGAAAAAATAGATAATCTGGTTCACCGTCATAAAGCCATCAATGAAGATCTTTTCGAAGAACTGGAAGAATTGTTAATTCAGGCCGATGTCGGGGTGAATACAGCCCTTGAGCTGGTGGAAGGGGTGCGGCGCGCGGCTAAGGAGCGGCGGCTGGAAGACGCCGGGCAGATCAATGAAATTCTGAAAGAGCAGATTAGCGGCATGCTGGACAAGGGCACTTCATCGATTAATTACCGCGCAGGCTCGACGACAGTGATCGTTGTTGTGGGGGTAAACGGGGTGGGCAAGACCACAACTATTGGGAAGCTGGCGTATTTGTGCAAATCTGAAGGGAAGAAAGTTATTATGGGCGCCGCGGACACTTTTCGCGCCGCGGCCATAGACCAGTTGGAAGTCTGGGGCAACCGTGCCGGGGTGGAGTTGATCAAGCACCAGGAAGGGGCCGATCCCGCCGCTGTCGCCTTCGATTCCTTGCAGGCCGCGAAAGCGCGCCGGGCCGACGTTTTAATTATTGACACGGCCGGCAGGCTGCACACGAAAAGCAACTTAATGGAAGAGCTGAAAAAAATAAACCGGGTGTTAGACCGTGAAATGCCCGGGGTGCCCGATGAGGTGATGCTGGTGCTGGACGCCACAACCGGCCAGAACGCCGTCAATCAGGCCAAGCAGTTTAGCGAGGCGGTCGGCATAACCGGCATAGCCCTGACCAAACTGGACGGAAGCGCCAGGGGCGGCGTGGTGATAGCCATATGTCAGGAATTGAATATTCCCGTGAAACTAATCGGCATCGGTGAGGATATTGAGGACCTGAGGCCGTTTGATGCCGGGGAGTTTGCAGAAGCGTTGTTTTCTTCATAAAACACCGGCATATTATACCTATGGCTTAAAAAATAGTTGTTGATGGCAAGAGAGAGCTAATTTATAATAGCTGTCTCTTGTTTGCTTTAATTAACCGGGAGGTCAAAGTTACCGGTTTAGCCGATAATATTAATACAATCGAACGTTTTTTAATGACTTTATCGTACGATTTTAGTATAATGACATTTAAGATATTAATACTATATTTCGTACAAGGGGGGTTATCCCATGTTAATCACTGCCACTGAGTTTAAAAATAATATCGGGAAGTATCTGGCGCTCGCATCCAAGGAGGATATTTATATTACCAAAAACGGAAAGAGCGTTGCAAAGCTAACCAATGCCAATCAGGATAAAGTGCAGATAGCTAAATCGCTGTTTGGCATCCTGCCTGCCGGTGCTTCCTTGAAACGGGCGAGAGAGGAGCGTCTGAGCCGTCGTGAACGTGCTGATTGATACCAACGTTATACTGGACGCCATGGTTTCACGCGCTCCTTTCAACGAATCGGCAGAAAAGCTGTTTCTTTTAGCCGCCGAAGATAAGATCACGGCATTCATTACCGCCAACAGCGTGACCGACATTTATTATCTGCTGCACAAGCATTTACATGACAACACACAATGCAGGCAGGCTTTGCTAAAGATCTTCACGATTTTCAAAATATTAGATGTTACCGGTTCCGACTGCGAGAAGGCTTTGGAACTGCTAACAATGCCTGATTATGAAGATGCTTTGCTTGCCACCTGTGCTAAAAGGGGAAAAGTCGATTGCATTATTACCCGAAACCTGAAGGATTTTTCCGTTTCGCCTGTTAATGCGCTATCACCTGATGATTTTCTTAAAAAATACTTGTAATATAACCGCCCGGTCAATGAATTGGTATTATAAGAACGAGAGAGCTTGTATCTATGAAGCTCTCTCTTGTCTACTTTTTACTTTTTTATAGATAATTTTTCTTTCCTGGAGTGGGACGCCTTATTCGAAGGAAACTGTCAATTCATGTCGAATTTATATAAATTAAGAAGCTGCTTAACGGACGGATAATAAAATAATAATCCGTCAATCATAGTAATATCTCAAGCAAACTTGGAGGGTTGGGCGATGACACTACTGGCGAAAGATTATCAGAAGAAACGGATTCTCCTGGTTGTTTTTGTTTTATTTTTATTGGGATCAGGTTGTGCTTTGAAGGAACGTGTTTTCACAGGCCAGCAAAGCGGCGCTGCCGGAGTACCCCCATCTGAAGTCCAGGCCGAACAGGTTTTGCCTGAAAGTGAAACCGAAAACGAAAACGAAACTCAAGCGGCGGTACCCGATATAAATGAAGCAAACACAGGTTCTTCAGAAACATCCTCGTCACCGCCAGAACCGTTGGCCATAACCAACAGCCAGTTGTCCAACACCAAATATGGTTGGGGTCTGGTGCGGAATAACAAGCATCTCCAGCCGGAAATGCCTGCGTCAATAAGCGAAAGGCTTAGCCGGTACGGCGCGTATTGGATTGGCGACCCGGCGGAAAAAGTGGTTTACTTGACCTTTGACAACGGTTATGAGAACGGCTATACCGCTAAAATTTTGGACGCGCTCAAAGCCAATGAGGTCAAGGCGGCCTTTTTTGTCACCGGGCACTATCTCAACGACCAGCCCGAATTAATAAAACGCATGGTGAACGAGGGGCATATTGTATGCAATCACACTGACACCCATCCCAGCTTGCCTGACGTGTCTGATGAGCAAATTATTAAGGAAATTCAAATAGTAGAGCAGGATTTCGAAAAAATAACCGGCAAAAAAGGAATGAAATACCTGCGTCCACCCCAGGGTGAGTACAGCGAGCGCACCCTGGCCGTGACCAAAGAATTAGGCTATCATAATATTTTTTGGAGCATGGCGATGAAAGACTGGGTGCCGATGCCGGGCGGTTCGCAGGAGGCTTACCAGTCAGTGATGGACAACCTGCACAACGGCGCGTTAATCCTGCTGCACGCGGTTTCCAAGGATAATGCCGATGCGATGGACCGTATGTTAAAAGATATAAAAGCCCAGGGTTATACGTTTAAGACCTTGGATGACCTGGTTAATCGTTAATTCAAAAGTGGCAATCCCTTTGCAAAACCGTAAAACGCTGAAAACGGGTGTGACGCTGGTTGGAAGTAAGAGCGCCACACCCGTTTAACTATATTGGATTTTCTTATACATGTCGTTTATTTCCGCAGCCGGCGTTATGCCATATTCTTTCGAGAGGACCGCGACCAGTTCCTTGCACAGGGACAAGGCCTGCTGTTTTTGTCCACTCTGCCACAGCAGTTCTATGGCTTCTTCAATTATTTTTTCCTTGAGATGTTGACGCCTTTCTATAATCAGAAACCTGGCTAAATTTTCAGCCTTCAATGTTGAACAGCTTGGCTGTGCCGCCGGGTTGTTCAACATGGTCTATCGCAGTGAACTGGGGATATGAGTAGTAAAATAAGTAGCAAATAGCGTATAATTAATTTACAAAAATTCTGCTGATGTTTGATAAAATTAATATAAAAAAGCTGGAGGAACGAGAATGAAAAAAGCGCATGAAATTGATTTCACTGTTTACGGCGATGATATGCAGTTTGTTGAGATCGGCCTGGATAGCGGAGAAAGTGTGGTGGCCGAGGCGGGAGCCATGATGTACATGGACGGCAGTATTGAGATGGACTCCATATTCGGGGACGGTTCGGGAAAAGACAGCGGAAAAGGTGTTATGGGAATGCTGATGGGCGCCGGCAAAAGAGTTCTTACCGGGGAGAGTCTCTTTATGACGGTGTTTACCAACCGGGCCCGCGATAGAAAAGTGGTGGCTTTTGCCGCGCCCTATCCTGGAAAGATAATTCCGTTTGATTTAAGCGAGTACGGGCAACAAATGATCTGCCAGAGGGATGCTTTCTTATGCGCGGCTAAAGGAATTGCTATTGAGATAGCCTTTCAGAAAAAAATCGGGGCCGGTCTTTTTGGCGGAGAAGGCTTCATTATGCAGAGACTGGAAGGGGACGGCCTGAGTTTTATGCACGCGGGCGGTACTATAATAAAAAAGGACTTGGCCCGGGGAGAAATGCTGAAGATTGATACCGGCTGCCTGGTAGCGATGACGGCAACGGTAGACTATGACGTGGAATTTGTCGGAAATATTAAAAGCGCGATTTTTGGCGGAGAAGGGCTGTTTTTCGCCACATTAAAGGGCCCGGGCACCGTATGGCTGCAATCTCTTCCATTTTCCAGATTAGCCGACAGGATGATTGCCGCAGGGAAAAAAAGGGGCGGGAAAAACAAGGAAGAAGGCAGCCTCATTGGGAATATCGGGCTTGGAGGCCTGTTAGGGAGAGATTAAACGTTGGGCGAAGCAAAAGGTGCTTCCCTGGTTTAGAACACTTTCAGCCCAAATCCGGCCGTTATGGTACTCGATAATTTCCTTTGAAATAGCCAGGCCTAGGCCGGTGCCACCCGTCTTTTCCGCGGTAGCAGCTCCTTTATAATAGCGATTGAATATATAAGGCAGTTCTTTCGGAGAAATACCTGTACCAGTGTCCGTTACTTTGACCAGCGCTTCAAAACAGCCGGCGCCTGTCCCGGTTCTGGCGCGGGATGCCCGCCCGCCGTCAACTTGAACAATTTTGTAACCGACGGAAACTGTCCTGCCCTGGGGCGTGTGCTTAACCGCGTTGTAGATCAGGTTGGCAAAGACTCGTTCAATTTGGTCCGGATCAACCTCCACAGTGGGCATGGTTTCAGAGGAATCCGGTTCCCGGGGGGCAGGACTGTTTAAGTTGAATCTAAGACCCGCATTCAGTACGTCCACTCTGTATTTATCGAACAATTGCAAGATGAGGTCGTTAACCGCCACCTGCTCCAGATTGAATTTCACGCGGCGTGATTCCAGCTGGGCCAAATCGAACAGATCTTGAATCAGCCGGTAGCGGTAGATCAGGTCCTGGGCGTTTTCCGCCAGTAGCTGCAGGCGGGTCTCGCTTTCGGTCAGGCTGTTTTTGATTTGCTGGTAATAAACGAGGAGAATGCCTATGGCCAAAAGAAATGCCATGGCGCCGGCAATCAGGTAACCCCAGGGGGCGAACCACTCCACATTCCTTAACAGGGGATAGTTGCCAAAGTGTAATCCCGTCAAGACAAAACTCCATCCGGTAATACGCTGTCCTGTGACTTCTATGTTCCCGGCCTTAAGGAAAGCCAAGCCGGTCCAGAAATAGATAGCCACTACCAACGGTATGATTGGAGCCATAGCCTGGATAAAAGAGGCCTGGGAAAAACTGACAGTGCGACCCAACCGGCAGTGAGCCAAACCCAGATAAAAAAAAGTTTAGGCATCCTTTTCCCAGTAAAATTAATGGTTCCCCAACTGAGAAAGTAGGCCCCGATAATGCAGCCTAACTGGTTGAAGATATGAAAAAATAATGTTTCATGCCCCTGAAAAATAGCCAGGTCAAAGGATAGTTTCAACACCCAGCCGTAACAGCCGACCCCCCACATAATTAAAAAGGGCTTGCGGTCATGGGCATAGAGATATGAAAAGACCAAGGCCATAATTATTTGAATAACTATTTGGGCTGATATGGTAGGTACATACCAGGTTATAGCATTCTCCAACATACTTCCTTCTTCTGGTCAATGTTTGTTATCCTGTCGGCCCGGAATCAACTGAGCCCTGGTCGGGCGCCCCATTGAATTTAGCCCAATCCCTTAACTGTCAGGATATATCGGGGGCGGGAAGGATCCGGTTCGATCTTTTACGCAGGTTACTGATATGCACCGGAACCATTCTTAAGTCAACAGGACTACTCTCATTCCATACCAGCCGGTAGATCTGTTCGGCATTAAATATCCGGGCCATCGTGGAGGCCATGGGCGGGACCATGGGATGGACTGCTTCCGAGAGTAAGGTCACGATAGGTTACCAGGGAACCAGCATCGACCTGTGGATAGGGCAGAACACAGCCCGGGTCAACGGGCAGGAGAAGGCCCTGGACGTGGCCCCGTTTGTCTCGGCAACAGGCCGCACCATGCTGCCGCTGCGCTTTGTCACCGAGAGCCTTGGTTCCCAGGTGCAGTGGGACGGAGCCACCCAGAGTATAACAATCACCTCCGGCGGCATCACACAAAAACCGGTAACCGGCACGCCACCGGAAAAAGGGCTGATCGCCCACTACAAGTTTGACGGTGACTTCAGGGACTCCTCGGGCAACGGCAACGACGGCAAGCTAAATGGAGACGTGGGATTTGCCGATGGAGTATTTGGTCAATGCGCCCAGTTCAAGGGAGGGTTTTTGCAGGTAGCCGACAACTCTGAACTGGACCTCACCGGGCCCTATACCATCTCTGCCTGGATCCGGATCGCGCCCGGTTCCGACAGCACGATCATATCAAAATTGGCTGATAACGGTATGGATAGCACGTATTTCGCCAACGCCTATGATTATGATTCTGATATAAGCGCCAGTGATTCTACCCTGCAGATGTGGATGTCTTACGATTATGACAACAGTCACTACACGGAAGCGTCGGTTGAGGTCGAGGGGCAGGACGCGGTCAACAAATGGGTCCACGCGGCCTTTACCAACGACGGCGGCAAAATCAACCTGTACGTTGACGGTGTGCCGCTGGGGACCGCGCAGGTGCCTGAAGACAATTATGTTACATCCGACAGCAATGTGCTGATAGGCGGGATAATCCAGAGCGGAGCGAGCAGTTATTTCCAAGGCAAAATGGACGACCTGCGCATTTACAATTACGCGCTCGACAGTGACCAGATCAAGGCGCTGGGAACCGGTACCGCCGGAGCCTCCAGCATAGTCCTGCAGGTGGACAATCCGTTGATGACCGTGGACGGCGGCCGAGAATAAGGTGACCATCAGCTGCCAGGGCACTTCGGTGGAGCTGTGGATTGGGAATGAAGAGGCCAAAATCAACGGCCAGAAAAAGATCCTGGAGGTTGTGCCGTTTGTTTCGGAAACAGGCCGCACCATGCTGCCCCTGCGCTTCGTGATTGAGAACCTGGGGGCGCAGGTGGCGTGGGACGGGACCGACAAGCGGATCACCATTACCTACGGTGAGGGAGATGGCGACCAGGTGGCGGACTTCTCGGGCACCTGGCTGCTCAACAACGGCTGTTTAATGGAACTCACCCAGAGCGGCAGCCAGGTCAGCGGCACCTATGACCAGGGCTCCTGGATGGTCAGCGGTACGGTGACCGGGAACGTGCTGGAAGGCCAGTTTTATTCAGACACTGAGGGATACCGCTTTGTCGTGACCATGTCGAACGACGGGAAGAGCTTCGACGGCCTTGAATATTACAGCGATACGCCGTGGGAGCTTCACGGGGAAGAAGTAACGGGGAGCAATTAAAGGGGCATTCCCGTTTGGCAGCGTCAAACGGCCTCCGGCTTAAACACCCCGGAGGCCTTGATTTTCCTGGAGCTGATAGTGAGGATTTGAACCCGTGACCGGCGCATTGCGCGAGGGCAGGTGTTATGTTTTGGCGATAGATATTATGCTCAGCCTGTCCTCCAGGGCGAGCCGGGCCAGTACGAGCATCGCGTGCGACCAGTTCAGGGGCATCACCCAGGCCGGGCCGCCGCGGTTTTTGTCGGCCTGTTCCGGCAGGAGCAGGTGGCGGTTTGCCTGTTCCAGGCACCAGCGGTACAATGTTTTAGCCCGGTGGCGGTCGCCGCGCATACAGTAATAAATAGCGAGCCAGAAGGTGGTGACCAGCCAGGGATTGCCGCCTCTGTAGCTGTCGCCCTCATAACGGCGCAGGCCGCCGACATCGCGATTCCAGAGCCGTTCTTCAATAGCTCTGACAGTGGCCTGCATTTTTTCGTCTTTCGCGTCCAGCACGCCGAATGGAAAAGCCAGGCCCAGCAGGGCCGCGTCCAGCCGTTCATCCTCGCCTACCCAATATGTCGGGTAGAGACCCGCCGGATCGGTTTGCGTATAGCTGAATTTGCCTTCATGAGCCGCGTGATGGTAGCTATCCTGGCAAACCCTCCTGTTGATGCCGCGTATGAAACTATGATGTCTATCCGACCACTGGTGCTTCAATATTCCTTCTTTTACTGCTGCAGCGGCCATGTGCCAACGCCGCGCTGTCTCCCGCTCTCCTTTAATTATGGCGATTTCACTTGCCGCCTTCAGGCCTCCGTATACCGCCGCCGCGGAGTAAGTGCCCTGGCTGTGTTCGTCTTCCCAGAGGTCGAAACTGGGGGACGGCAGACCGTTGGCCTCCAGGTTTTCCGCGAGATAATCGGCGCCCGCCGCCAGGGAGGACCAGGTCTGTTCCAGGAAATGATTATCCCGGGTAAGACTGTAGTGGTGTCCGTAACCCCACAATACAGAGCCGGCCTGGTCTATTTGCTTTCCCCAGGTGGGGGCGGCTAAGCCGTCGGTAAAATACCTCTGCTGCCAGTCTCCTGCTTTTTCCTGCACCGCGCCGGCAAATTTGTAAAAATGCGCCGCGATATCATGATAACCGGCCTCGTCAAAAGCCGCCGCGATGAATACGGAATCACGCGGCCAGCAGTAGCCGTACCCGCCGCACAGCAAATAATATGGATCAAATTCCGGCGCGGCGATTGAAGCGCCGGTTTCCTTATTTGACATCAGCTTCATTGCCAGAAGAGATCTGCCATAGGCTGCTTCACTGCCCGCGTTTTCACCGGCCGCCCGCGTTCCCTTCCTGAGCCAGCCGCGCCAGTATTGCTTTGTTTGCTCAAGCAGTTCAAGACCATCCTGCGAGGCGGCCCCGGCGAGCAATGTGATCACTTTGTCCCTGTCGGCGCCCGCGGCCAGGTATAGTGTAAAATTTTTTGACTCGCCCGGCGGCAGATCACCCATATCCCAATCCAAGCTGGCGGCGCTTTGCCGGATATTGTCGCTGCCTCCTCGCAGCGCCCCTCTTGAAGCATTCTGGAAAGGATCGGAATGCGTGCAGCGCCTGCCGCACTGATAACCGCTCAGGGGGTAGCCGGACCCGGCGACGGCCAGGTATATATTTCTCCGGAAGAAGATGAGAGAATGATTGCAAAAATCAAGGTAGGCGCCGTCGTAATGAGTCGACTCATCAAGATCAAAAGCGCAATAAACCAGAAAAGTCAGTTTTTCTTCTCTTTCCCCGTGGTTTGTCAGGGTGTAGTGCCGCACCAGGATGTCCCTGTCGGGGAGAACGAAGTCCTGCTGGACAACTTTAAAATAATGCGTCCGGCTGCACATTTCGGTTTCTAATATATTGGTGTTTTCCAGGTAGCGTTGAGACGACTGCCATATATTTAAATGAAACCATTTGGTAAAACTTTGTCCCTCCGGTAAAAACAATTTAATCCCCGGCCAAAAGTGTCCCAGGTGTTGGCCATAGTCAATTTGAGGCCAGAAAAGTCTGAATATCTCACCGTTTTCTCTTAGAGACGCCAGCATTTTGGAGTTTCCGACGATTGCTTCAGGCATTTCCGGCTGGGTCTTTAGACTGGATATTTTTTTCACCGCCATATAAATATTGTAGTTTTTATATTATGCCTGTTAGTGAAGCTTATTATTATAAAGGACCCGGCCGGAAGACGGTTTGTGCGTGAAAGCCGGTTCCTCTGAGCTGAATTAGCTTTGCGCAGGTCATAATGAAAAAAGCCGACTCGCCGCAATACCAGTACCCCGATTTTGGTTCAATATAAGATTCAACGCCCTGCAGGACTTTCTCGAGTGCGCGCTCGTGATCGCCGTGCAGGCAGGTGTAGTAGCCAAGGATCATCCACGGGAAGTCCGGAGGCTTGATATTGACCCAGTCCGGTTGGTTGTTGTTAAAAGTTTTATAAAGGTGGACGGCGCGCTCTGAGTCCGGCTTGATTAGCCCGTATACCACCGGAAATATCTGGCAGGCGGCGTCGGGGTAGAATTTCTTTAAATCAACCTTATTTTTAAATAGGCCGATTTTGCTGGCATGGTAACACCTGCCGGACGAATTCCAGAGAGATCTTTCTATACCCGAGGCGATGGCATCGGCTTTAGCCCGGTAGCGCCCGCTGTCCTGATCACCCAAATAATAAAGGAGATCTGCGAAATCTTTCAGCCCCCGGTAAGTTTCACAGTTGTCCATCAGATATTTTACCCGGTAGCCAGCCAGGGCAAAGGTGAGCCCATCCCGATCCATCAGGTTAATAATGACCCCGGCCACTTTTTTTAATAAAGGCAGATTTTGCCTGAGCCATCCCGTTTGCCCGGTTCTGTAGTGATAGGCGCAGACAAGAGACAGGTAGGTCCCGGCGTATGAATCTTCCGAATCCGGCCAGGTAGTTTTGCTGTTTAAATTATCGTCATAATGGTAATCCAGCATAGTTCCGTTTTTTTCAAGGTGGCGCAAGTACCAATGCAAATAACGCTCGACGAGGGGATGGGAGGAAGGGTCTTCCAACATGGCCATAGCCGCGAAATTGGAAAAGTACGGCATAACCCAGCCTTGATCGGGGTACTTCTTGATGGCGCCGTCGGCGTCGCTGCCCGGATTAAGAATCTGACAGCTTTTCAGCCAGTTGAACTGGGCGTTCAGATGATTTACGATGTGTTGCATAGGGGCACTCCTTTCACTGCCGCTGCCGGCATTCTTATACCTAAAATTAGTAACATTGCTTTTTTTAACACTTTGAAAGGGATTTTAACATTATTGCTGAATAGAAATATGATGACTTCGTAAAGTAATAGTATTGGTTATAAAATATTCAATCAGCGGACGAATCTTGCGGAAAAAGGAAATATTTTTTATTGTTGCCGCCAGCGGGTTAGCTCCGGTAAAAAACAACCTGGAACCGACTTTCCAGGATGTCGAGCAAAAACATTGGGCTTACTCTTTTGCTGAAGCGGCCGGAGTTGTCGGGGGGAGACCCTTTGCCGTGGGGCATCCTTGGTTACGCGGCGACAGTAATGGATGACCTGCCGCGTGCGGGTGTCTTTCCTCAATCCTGCAGGTCATCATACATTACCGGTGGAAGGAATTACCCGTGGTCTACATGCGAGAGCGCTTTCTACGCCCTGGCTTGTGAAGCCGCCCGGGTAAAAATCAAGAAGGCCTCAGATAATAAAGAAAAGGAGATGCCGCATGAACAGTTATTCCCGTTTGCTGTTGATATTGTTTGCCCTGGCTTTTCTCTGCATTCAGGTGGTAAGTTATATGACCAATATAAGCAGGCACGAAGAGAAGATGGTTAAGCTTGATAACTTGGCGCTTCAAGTTGACAAGGGCAATTTTTTTGATTTGAAAATGGATCCACAGGTAGAGCTGAGAAAAGAAAAAGTTGTGTTTAGAAACGAAACAATCGGTTTCATCCTCAAAGTGCTGGTTATTTCCGGGGCCACGTTTTTTGTCTCTGTAGTGATCAGGAGACGCAGAAGACCGGGAGAAGAGTGAGCTGCCCCGCGCCGGCGGCTGCCGCGATTAGTTATCTGAAAAAAATAATGACCTGAATGACGGCTAATACAGCCACACCCAATAAAGATATCGATACCGCCAGTTTTGTCCTGCTTAAAGCGGACGTCAGCGCCGACAAGGTTTCTTCCAGAAAAGAAATCCTTTCATTTACCCGTTCAATCTCGCCATGCAAGAAAGAGGTGTTCTCCTCGGCGGGAAGGATTATTCTGGTCTTAATAGTATCGGCCAGGGAATCTATCAATGCGGCTTGTTTATTATTCTCTGTCATCTTGGGTTTCCCTGCCTGCCAGGCTTATTGCGTCCCTGAAAGACGATAAAATGACTAACGGCACTTGCTGGATCCGGGCGTCCAACTCCGCTATTTTTTCCTTCAACTCAGTCATTTCCAATTGCTCTTGGGTCATTAATTCCTTTAATTGACTGGATATTTTGTAGTTTTCTTCCAGTACCGGCTGGACCATTTTGGTTTTAAAGCCTGTGAAGATGTCCGCTAACATTTGCCCGATTAGCTCGTCACTTGTTTTGTCACTCTTCAATCCCTCGATTTTTAAATCCATGTTTCTCCTCCTTAATCAAATTTATTAATGGCGTTTTTTAACAGCGCCAGTATTCTCATAGTTTCCTCGTGGCTGTGCCTGTCCATAGCCGCTTTGAAGCCGGCCTCAAATTCGCGGAGCAAATTTTTTTTAATTTCCCCACCGGTACGCCCGCTTACCTCACTGATGATCTTGCGCAACCGCTCGTCCAGTAATCTGGCATTTTCCATTTTTACAACCTCCCGAGGCTATATATGGTGTTTCTAATATTTTTTATCTCCCTGCGGAACTCCCGCAGTACTTCCAGTGCCTGCCTCAGCTTTTGTTTCTTTGCGCCTGGCCTGTGACCGGTTTGAACGATAGTAAGCAACTCAGTGTTGATTCTTTGAGAAACACCGTCAAGCATAGTGTAGAGTTCGTTTAATAGGCTTCTGTAGAAATCCCTGCCGCGGAAGCGCATGATTCCTTCTTCGAGGTTTCTGAGCAAAACTTCCATGCCATGGTCTTTTCCAGCGAGACCCCGCAGGGCGGAAATCAGGAATATTTTCGGATGCCGTATGGCCTGGGAGTTTTGCACGGGCGCGCTGAGAGTTTTCCGGACAAAGTTGGCTACCGCTTCCTGCTGGTGCGGGGTAAGCGCGTCGGCGAAATTAATTACAAAGTAAATTTTTTCGAATTCTTTTTCCGGCATCTGCTGCTTAAAGCTCGCGGGTATTTGCGGCAAGAATACCGTTTCTAAATTTTTTTTATCCATATCGTTCAAGATATGCCGGGCGTTTAGAAAAACGAGGTAAGCGTCGCATTGCCGGATGTTGTCGGATATTTCGTCGAAATAATGCTTTTGAATGGAATCAAGCCCCGGCGTATCCACAAAATCGGCCAGTTTGAGGTATTCGGACGGGTGGCGGATATCTATCCCGGCGACCCGAAAAGCGTTTTCCGCTCCGGTTAATTCTTTGAATTCATTGAAAACGGCCGGATTCGCCAGATCAAACTCAGGCTCGCCCGCGTGCTGGAAAGTCAAACGAACTTTTTGAAGTATCTTTTTGCGGAAGAGCCCTTTTACCGGGACCGGTTTATAAACGGCGGGCGCCGGCAGTTTTCCGGCGGACCCGGCAAAAGCGCCGGCGGCGTAATATTCCCTGACCTGGTTGATTAATGAGGTAATTTCCTGGCTGTCTACCTGTTTGAAGCGACCTTCCGTGCATGCTTCCAGGTAAGCCAGGCCAAGCGCCTTGTTCTTCAAATAATTCTCCAGTATGTCCAGTATGTCGGCGCAAAGATGGCTTTGGTCCCCGATCTTTTCATGTATTGGCAGGGTTATTTGCAGCGGCAGCCGCACCGTGGCTGTTTTATTTCTACCGTGCGAAATGCGGGTAATTGACAAAGTTGTCGGACTATTGCCGGTGGGCAATATTTCTTCTTTCAGCAAAGCGTTGAAAAATGTGGACTTGCCTGTGGAAAAGCCCCCGGCGGCCACTACCGTGAAACGTTCCGCTTCAATTTTCGCGGCCAGTTTGCTTAATTTAGGGCGCTCCAGCCAGCCCGCCAACTTTTTTTCATGCATTAAGGAATTGATTAATGCCAGAATGAGTTTCCTGCCTTCTTGAAAACCTCCGGCGTATGGCCGGTAATGGTGTCCGCCGGCCTTGTTTTCCGTCTTGTTCAAATTGGAAGAGTTAATCGCGCATAACAGCCCTTCGGTTTCTCTGACAATTAACGGCATGGAATGCATAGCGTGGTAAGCGTTGAAGAGCTTTTTCGCCGTTTCCCGCACAGCCCAGAATTCGGACAGGAAGAGCGCCTCGTCAGTTATTCCCGCGATTCTTTTTAATCTCGCGGGAATTTCACCGTCCACCTTTTGAAGATTTTTAGCCAGGTTGTCAAAATAGTATTTGGCCAATTCCGCTTCCAGATAGAGGCGCATGGCCTGCATGTTCTCACGGTCTAATAGGTTTATCGCGTTCAGCTTGACCTGGCTGAAAAAAATTTTTCTCAAAGCCGCCCTTGTTGTTTCGAGGGACGTACCGTCGCAATTTCCCAGATTACAGTTAAGCCAAAAAGATATGTCATTTAATTTTTTATTCTTCCAGACAGACGCGAACTTATTAAGAAACAGACGGTTAAAGTTTTCAATGCCACGCTGGTGAAAGAGATAAATTATTTTTGCGGATTCATTTGCGGCTTGCTCCACCATGCGGATTGAATCATGAGAAAAAGAATCTATCCCGGGCGTGTCAATGAGGCGGCATTTTTTAAGAATAGACGCGGGGATCTCAATATTTACCCGGCCGCCCCGGGGCTGACGGTCTGCTAAAAAAGAAGCGAGCGCGTGGCGGTCGGTAAATGCACATTTGTCCCTGGCGCCGGTGTATTTTGCTGAAAAAGAGTCCCCGTAGTCAAAGTACAAAAGGCAGCTTGTGGTGGGAACGGCCCCGACCGGGCTAATTTCTTCCCCGAGCAGGTTGTTCAGCAAAGTGGATTTGCCCGAGTTGAAAGAACCGACGACGGCTATGGCCGGCTTTATATTTCGTCCGGTCAGGTCGTATAATTCTTCCGACTTGGCGATAAAACGGTTCAGCTCGTTCATGAGGAAGTCCCCCGCCAGTAATATTTCAGGAGTCAGGAGTCAGAAGTCAGGAGTCAGGAGTCAGAATGAGAGAATGGTTATCGTCCCGAAGTATTCTGAATAAAACTACTGAATTCTGAACCTGTAGCAACTATTCTTTTAATGTATATTAAATAGAGCTGAATTTATGACCTTTACCGGAGATTATTGGATTATTGGAGTCAGCGGCGGGGCGGGGAGCCACAGACGGGGCAATTTTGAAGGGTCAGCGGGATTTCCAGTCCGCATTGCTCCATCAAGGCGGCGTCGGCAAGTGTTTTTAACGGCGAGTTGTCTGAAGCAATCCGGCCTTCCTTGATTACAATTGTTCTGTCGCATATTTCAAGCACCAGGTCCAGGTCGTGAGTGGCGATAAGCTTGGTATGCGTAAAGCCCTTCAGGAGATTGAGCAATCTCCGCCTTGATTTGGGGTCGAGGGCGGCTGTCGGCTCGTCGATTACCAGGATGTCGGGGTCCATGGATAAAACAGCGGCAATAGCCGCGGCACGTTTTTCCCCCCCGGACAGTTTGTAGGGAGCCCTGTCCTTGAGATGCTCGATCCCCACGGTTTCTAACGCCCGCATCACCCTTTTTTCAACCTCCGGTTCCGTCAAGCGGTAATTACGCGGTCCGAATGCCACATCGTCATATACTGTCGTCATAAAAAGCTGGTCATCCGGGTTTTGGAAAGCAAGTCCGATTCTTTGCCGGATTACCGGCAGGGTTTTTTTGGTGACCGGGATTTCACTGACACGGATTTCTCCTTTCGTCGGCAGCAGAATTCCCACAAGAAGCATCAGCAGCGTCGATTTGCCGGCGCCGTTGGCGCCTACAATACCTACTGATTCACCGTGGCGGATGCGGCATGAAACTCCGTTGACCGCTGGTTTGCCGTCGGGGTATGTATAATATAATTCATTGAAATCAATAATATGGTGACTCATTTTCCCACTCCTGTCAAAATTGAACCGATAAACAAAGGAATATTGTAATGCCTGGCGGCCGCAAAGAAAGCCACCCAGGAGGCTAGATACAAAAAATCCTTCAATAATAATTGTTTTGCGCTTCCGGTGTTGTATTCTCCGTTAAAGCCTCTCAGGACCATGGCCTGGTAAACCCTTTGCGCTCTGTCGTAAGTCCGCATCAGCATTTGTCCTAACAGCGGACCCCATACTTGATGGCTGATTCCCTTTTGACGCGGCGCGCGCAGCGTATAAGAATTCCATATATTGGCGGCCTCCTCCAGCAGGACCGAAATAAAGCGATAGGTCAGCATAAGCTGCATCACAAATATGCGTGGAACAAAAAGCATTCTAAGCGCGAATGAAATCCTCTCCATGCCTGTTGTCGCCACCAGCAGCAGTGCGGACAGCACTGTCAGTACGCACTTTAAAAGCAGTGAAATAAAAGAAATCCAGCCTCCTGAAATCGGCAGGCCAAAAATTACGGCTATAGTCTCCCGGTCGAAAACGGGGTTGAACACTCCTATGCCGATAACGAGCGGCATAACCGCCAGTGTCCTCTTCAGCAGCGGGAGAAGGGGAATTTCCGCTGAAAACAGAATAACGACAGGATAAAATACAAGGGGCAGCAGCTTGCTGACATCATATTTTCCATAAGAAACCACAACAGTAACATAGGCGATGGTGACAAGCAGCTTTGACAGGGGATGCAAATCATGCACCGGTGTTCTTTTATCCGCCGTTTCATCCAGAAAACGCATTTTGTATATTGAGTCTGTAATGTTGGACATGTCTCAACGAATCCCCAAAACAAAATTACGGCGGGGTTATCCGCCCCGCCCCGGAAATTTTAAGCGATACCTGCCGCGTTCTTTCTTTTCTTGAGCATATTGATGAAAAAACCTGTGGCTGCTGCCAGCGCGAGGGTCAGTATTCCTCCCGCCAGCCCCGCCAGGCTGGTCCCGCTGCTTACGGCGGGCCATGATGCTTCTTCTGTTTCACTTTCCGCCGCATTTGTTTTTTCTATATTATTTTCTGTTGCTTTAAAATTATAATCAGGCAGGAAAGCAGTTTTTCCCTGGATATCGGACATTGTCTGGTAAATGCCCTCCGGCGCTTCAAGCTCTTCTGTGCCGGCAGTCTTAAACATCGACCACTCCAGACCGTCCGGGTGTGTCGAAGCAAACCAGGAGAAAACGCCTCCTATAATTATTGCCGCAACTGCCAGTCCGGTAATTACTTTTTTAATGGAAACCGCGCCGGCAGCTTGGGCGTGGCCTTCCATAATTTCGGGACGGGCTTTCCACACAAACCCGACGACGGCGGCAGTAGCGAGTCCTTCAACAATACCGATGGCTAAATGTATCGGCTGCATCAGCGCTACGAAAGTGCCGAAAGGCAATTCTGTTTTTCCTGAAAACATGGTTTCCAGCACGACACTGAAAGCGCCTAATTGAAGCCCGATTATTGCTGCAATAAGTGAAGCCCAGAAGATGCGCGCCGGAGCGTATCCTTTTCGCATAAAGCGTTTGTAGATCAAAGGATAGGCTATAAAGCAGGTATAGAATCCGAGATTAAACACATTGCAGCCATAAGCCAGCAAGCCGCCGTCCGCGAAAAACAATGCCTGGATCAAAAGAATGGAGGCCATCGTCAGGAAACCGGCATACGGGCCAAGCAGGGCTGAAAGGAGCAGGCCTCCTCCCAGGTGTCCGCTGGACCCTGTGCCGGGAATTGAAAAGTTAATCATCTGGGCGGCGAAAACAAACGCTCCCATAACTCCCATCAGTGGTATCATTTTATCAGATAGATCGTCATCCTGGATTTTTTTTATGGAATATGCCGTAATTCCCACGGTCGCAGCCCACATGGTTCCACCTACGGCGGGTGAAATCAAAGCGTCTGCCATGTGCATAGAATCAACTCCTCAATAAAATAAATAACCCGTGCAGACTTGATTTTAAATAGTTGCTTAACAAAATGAGATGACAGAATAATAAAAACTTACTTGGCCATATCACCACCTGTCCCCTAAAAATGAAAACCACGAAAGAACGCCAATTCTCATGGCGAAATACCTTCGTGGTATACTTAGTCCAAAAACACCTTGTAAAGAAAGCGACTCCGGTCGCCCGTTATTAATCTTATATTCTGTGGATTTCGGCAGATTCCTTCTGACCGAGCTTATTTTTACTAATAAGATTTGGCCTTAAAGTTCCCCTGACACGCGTTTGCCTTATGGTGACCTAAGCTGATATTAACCTGAAGCAGAGGTGATAAGATGGCTTATTCTTTTAAAGAAAAAGTGGCGTTAGTCACAGGCGGAAGTTCGGGAATTGGATTGGCAACGGCAGAAATGCTTTTACAGGGCGGAGCAAGAGTATTGATTATCGGAAGCAATGAGGATAAAGGGTTGAATGCTTTAGAATTGTTAAGACAGTACAAGGATGCTGTTAAATTTAAGGTCATAGATGTCTCTTTACCATACGAGTGTAAGCAGGCGGTTAAATATGCGGTTGCCGAATTCGGGAAGCTCGATATTCTTGTTAATTCCGCTGGTCAATATATTGAAAAACCATTAATTGATGTTACCGAAGAAGAGTATGACCGCATTATGGACGTTAATGTTAAGGGAACATATTTCACATGCAAGTATGCAGTTCCTGAGTTAATTAAATCCGGGGGAGGAGCTGTCGTAAATGTTTCCTCTGACGCTGGAATTAACGGCAACTTTTTTTGCTCGACATATTGCGCGTCTAAAGGCGCCATAACCATTTTTTCAAAAGCCATCGCTTTGGAACTTATTTCACATAATATTAGAGTGAATTGTGTCTGCCCGGGTGATGTGTCTACACCTATGCTGGAAAAGCAACTGGCGAACGTTGCTGACAAAAGTGAGCACCTAAAAAGAATCGTTGAAGTTTATCCTATCGGACGCGTTGGGAGAGCGGAAGAAGTGGCAAAAGTTATTTGTTTTTTAGCTTCGGATGATGCGTCCTTTGTTGTCGGGGCGGTATGGAGTGTTGACGGTGGATTGACGGTTTATTAACACACAGCATAACATGGATATTTTCCGGTTGACATAATTTTGCGGGGAAGGTAAGATTATTTTAAAAGACGTGCTAGCTGTAGCTAGTGTTATTCTGCAGGGGTTTTTTATATCGGAAAAAGTTTGGCCTCACAAGAAGCGGGGTTAAATTAACGTTTCATTTTTTGTTATTGGAAGATAAGTCTTATATTCCGTATATCACGGATGTTGTCGGCAACATCAGCTTGCCGGTTTCTAAGTTCTTAAATACAAATGTTTTTTGAGGAATACCACGGAGGTTTTCGTTCATCCAGAAGGAAGAACATCCGTGGTTTTTTGTTTTTCAATTTATTTAAATTAACCACCGGCAATAACGGGTAAGTTAATATTGTCTCTATAACCATCCGGGAGGTGATCAGGGCGGAAATGGTTAGTCGGATTAGCTAGTTAACCACCACTTTATCAATGGAAAGGAGAGGAGAGCATGAAAGATTGCAACGATGATGTTGAGAAAGATGTTGAAAAAAAAGAAATAACTCGCCGTACTTTTCTGAAGATGGCGGCCGGCACGGGACTGCTGGCCGGCTTGACCGGCGCCCTGGCCGGCTGTGCCGATAAGAACCCGGAGCATGCCGGCGGCAAGGGCTGGCTGCCGTACCAGTACAACGTCGCGGGCAACCTGCCGGCCCAGGTGCGTGGCCGCGTTCCCATTGACGCGGACAACCCGTCCATTGTGCGGGACGACCGGAAATGCATACTTTGCGGCCAGTGCCTGGAGGTCTGTGAGAATGTGGAAAGTGTCTTTGGCTATTACAGCCTGCCGGTGGTGGACGAAACGATCTGCATCAACTGCGGCCAGTGTTCCATGGCCTGTCCCAGCGGGGCGATCAGCGAGCGCGACGATACGCAAATAGTATTTGAAGCTTTGGCCGACAAAAACAGGTTTGTACTGGTTCAGACCGCGCCGGCCACCAGGGTTGCCCTGGGCGAGGAATTCGGCTTGGCGCCCGGCACATGGGTGCAGGGACAGCAGGTGGCGGCCTTGAGAAGGCTGGGCTTCGATGCCGTTTTGGATACCAACTTCACCGCCGACCTGACTATTATGGAAGAAGCCACGGAGCTGATCAAGAGAATCAAGGGAGAGGTGAGGAAACCCCTGCCTCAGTTTACTTCATGTTCGCCGGGCTGGATTAAATTCTGCGAGTATTTCTATCCCGAACTCATTCCCAATATCTCTTCCTGCAAGTCCCCTCAGCAGATGTTCGGCGCGTTGGCCAAGACATACTACGCCAAGGAAAAAGGGATCGACCCGGGAAATATTCTTTCCGTCTCCGTGATGCCCTGCACGGCTAAAAAATATGAGGCGCGGCGGCCGGAAATGAACGCCAGCGCGGCATACTGGAAGCGCGGCGATTTGCGCGACGTGGATGTCGTGCTGACCACCCGGGAGCTTGCCCGGATGATTAAAGAAAAACAGATCGACTTTACCGCCCTGCCCGAGGAGGGTTATGACCGGCTTATGGGAGAAGAAACCGGCGGGGCGGTGATTTTCGGCGCCACCGGAGGAGTCATGGAGGCTGCCGCGCGGACCGCCTACTTCCTTATCACCGGTCAAGAACCTCCCGCCTTGTTTTTAAACCTGACGCCTGTGCGCGGCCTGGCCGGGGTTAAGGAAGCGGCGGCGGAAATACCGGGAGTGGGCACGCTCCGGGTTGCCGTGAGCCACGGCATGGCCAACGGACGAAAAATCCTGGATGCCGTCCGCGAAGGCAGGGCGCCCTGGCACTTTGTTGAATTTATGACCTGTCCGGGCGGGTGTATCGCTGGCGGCGGGCAGCCCCGCACAGCTGTTCCGCCCACCGACGCCGTGCGCGAACAACGCCTTGCCGCGCTGTACAAAGCCGACGCGTCGCTGCCCAAGCGCAAGAGCCACGAAAATGCAGAGGTGGCGGCTCTCTACCGTAATTTCCTGGAACACCCCATGAGTGAACTGGCGGAGGAACTGCTGCACACAGAGTACCATTCCCGCGCCGACAAGTTAAAACGCTTGTTTGCCAAAGTAGTATAGCTGGGAATGTATCCGACAGGTCCTTTTAACTAAGTGGTTAACGAAAGGGTGGTAATATTGACCAGAAACATGGGAGCGCTAGTCGATATCACCAAGTGTATCGGCTGTGAAAGTTGTGTTGTCGCCTGCCGGTTGTACAATGGCCTGGAACCCGGCCAAGATGAAGAGTACGGGACGGCTCGGGACGGCAACGCTGAACTGGCGCCGAATAAATGGACTGTTGTCCAGAGCTGCCGTACCGAAAAGAATGGAAAACAAATCAGGCGTTTCGTCAAACAGCAATGCTTTCACTGCCTGGAGCCGGCCTGCGCTTCTGCCTGCTTTGCCAAGGCTCTGCAGAAAACGCCCGCAGGGCCGGTGGTTTACAATGAAAAACTGTGCGTGGGCTGCCGTTACTGTATGATCGCCTGTCCCTTCGGCATATTGAGGTTCGAGTGGGACAAGCCTTTTCCCAGAGTGCTTAAGTGCCAGATGTGCCTGGGCCGGGTGACCGACGGTCAGATGCCTGCCTGTGCCGCCGCGTGTCCCACGGGAGCGATCACTTTCGGCGACAGGGATAAAATGGTCGAAGAGGCCAAAAACCGCCTGGCTGCCAACCCCGATCTCTATACCGGCCAGATATACGGATTGAAGGATGCGGGCGGCACATCGTGGCTTTACATCTCCGATGCTCCTTTCGAACAACTCGGCTTTCGGACGGATGTTCCCCAGAAGCCTATTCCGGAGTATACCTGGCAGGTGCTCAGGTGGACCCCTTTCATATTCGTTGGCTGGGGCGCCCTGCTGACCGGCATGTATCTGTATACCAAGAGGCGGGCCGGAGTGCATGAGGAAGAAGAAATGTACGCTGCCGTTGATGATGATGACGGGAAATAAAAAAACGTTTAAGACCGGAGGTGAGGTTTTCGTGCAAAAGAAGCACTGGACTTTTAGAATTACCGGATTCAGATTGTTATTAATCTTGTTTGTGCTAACCGCGGTCGTTGTTTCTTTATACCGTTTTATCTTCGGCCTCGGCTCGGTGACCAACCTGAACGACCAGTGGCCGTGGGGCTTGTGGATCGGCTTTGACCTGCTTTGCGGCATCGCCCTCGCGGGCGGCGGCTTCAGCACGGCGCTGATCGTGCATGTGCTGCATAAGGAAAAGTACCTGCCTATCGCCAGGGCCGCGCTGCTCACTTCACTGATTGGCTATATCATTGCGCTGGTCAGTCTTTTTCTGGACATCGGGAGATGGTACAATTTCTGGCGCCCCTTCTTTTTCTGGGGATACCACTCGGTGCTGTTCGAGGTGTTCTGGTGCATCTCCCTCTACACTATTGTACAGATCATGGAGTTCGGGGATATCTTCTTTGAGAGAGTGCGCTTCCCATCGCTGAAAAGAATTCTTCACGCAACCATACCTTTCTGGCTGATTATTGGCATAGTGCTGCCTACCCTGCACCAGTCGTCGCTGGGTTCCCTCTATGTCATCGCTGTGAACAGGCTGGACCCGCTCTGGTGGTCCATGCTTATTCCTTTCTTCTTTGTGTGGTCTGCTTTCTTTCTCGGACCAGCCATGGTTACCATTGAGGGAACGCTGGCGGCCAGGGCTTACGGCCGTGTGCCGGAAATGCCGGTGTTTTCAAGTCTGACCAAAGTCACCATGTGGATGATGATTGTCTACCTTGTCGTAAAAGTAATCGACTTGAATTACCGCGGCGTTTTTACCCAAGCGTTCAACGGTTCCTTGGAAAGCAATATGTTCTTAATTGAAATGATCGTATTTGTTCTCCTGCCGATCGTCATGTATGCCGTGCCGAGCATTCGCAACAAGCTCTGGGGTGTCTTTACCGCTTCCGTTTTAGTGGTTGCCGGTGTTGTCTTCAACCGGATGAATGTTGTCTTTACCGGCATGGCCAAAAGCGCCGGCGGACACTATTTCCCTACTGAATGGGAAATATTGATTACTATTGGCATGTGGAGCGCGCTAATTCTCATTTACTGCTTTGTGGTTGAGAATTTCCCGATTTTACCGAAAGAAGATCTGGTTTCACACGAAAGCAGCATGGCTTCCGGACAGACTGTCAACATATAGAAGCATTCGGTTTCGCCGCAGAGGGCGGGAAATTAGAAACTACAGACTGCCCTCTGCCTTAAATCTTATTGCGTCAGCTTAACAGATCTACTGAAAACCGGGGAGGG
>NZ_MVQM01000065.1:0-14055 GCF_002067195.1 Pelotomaculum sp. PtaB.Bin117
ATTTTCTTCGGCTATTACCCCGCTAAGAAAGCGGCGGGGCTGGACCCCATTGAGGCGCTGCGTTTTGAAAAGTAAACTTATTACTGCGGCATTTTCCCCGGCAGTTTATCAGTAATATCCTGTGTGTAAGCCATTTTATCCTGCTTCTTATCAACATAAAGATTACCGTCCTGATCCAGACTGGCGTAAAACACTTCTTGGAGTGACTGGATACCCTGTTTCTGTAATTCCCCCAACAGCCAATCCTCTTCCAGGTTGTTTTGCTTTAAATTTTGCCGGATAATCACCCCGTCTATCACTAATTCAGAAGGCACCCCTTTGTATTTGGACGGCATCTGGAGATCTTGGGGAGTAACCGGCGCAACCCGGCTTTTCAACAGCACACTTAATTCACCGTCCGGTTCAGCAATAGCATATTCAACATCCGCGATATTAAATACGTTCTTCTGGCGCAGCTGTGAGGTTAAATCATCTACTGTGTAGCGCATTTTATGCATATTTCCCTCAAGGATTACCCCGTTATGCACCACTATTGTCGGATCGTCGCTTAACAGCTTGTGCACGGGGCGGTACTTCACCCCAACCCATTCCGCAGCCATGGTTAAAACCAAAAAAATCAGCAGCGCGAACGCATAGAGTCCAGCCGGTGTTTTTAAATCAGTGGCCAGGCTGGCGGCTATGGAACCGATAACAATACCGTTTACCCAGTCGGCTATATTCAAACCCCCGACCTGTGACTTGCCGACCAATCTGGTAATAAAAATAACGCCGGCAAAAGCGCCTAGTGATCTGATTAATATTTCCAGATAATCATTCATAATTTAGCGCCCCTTCCAATATAATCTACAGAAATTAGTTTACCGGTTATAACGATGATTATACACGCAGGGTTTGACTTGCAAAATTATCGGGAATAATAATAGCGGGTGGGATTAAATGGAGAAATACAAAATCTTAAAAAAACTTCGCACAAGAAGAAAAATGTTCGAGAAATACCTTGGGCAAATTAAAAGCCCCGGCTGCAAGCAAGGGGCTTCGGTGAAAGAAGTAAATAAAACAAACCCCGCAGTTAGGTAAACTTTGCGGGGTTTGTTTTATTATTCTCCGGCCAACACTGTTTTCAAGTACTCCCTAAACCCTTCCGCCAGGTCGGGCCGCGCCAGGGCAAATTCCACCGTCGCCTGAAGATAGCCCAGCTTGTCACCCACGTCATAACGGCGGCCTTCATAAGCCAGACCGTACATTGGCTGCTCACGGCATAACACCTTCAGCGCGTCGGTAAGCTGAATCTCCCCGCCGGCCCCCGGCTTGGTTTCGGCCAGAATCGAGAAGATGCGCGGGTTGATAATGTAACGGCCCATCACCGCCAGCCGGGACGGCGCGCTCTCCACAGGCGGTTTTTCAACCAGATCAATCAGTTTGAACACCTTGTTTTTTTCCGGAACCGCGTCAATAATACCGTACTTATTTACATCTTCCCGGGGGACTTCATGAACCGCAACAATTGTGGATTGCAAATCCTCATATAGATCTATCAACTGTTTAAGACATGGCACCCGGCTTCTTATAATATCATCGCCCAAAAGCACCGCGAAAGGCTCATCGCCGATAAACTGGCGGGCGCAATAAATCGCGTGTCCGAGCCCTAAAGGCTCTTTTTGGCGCACATAATAGATATCAACAAGCTCGCTGATATCCTGCACCATTTGCAAAAGATCGAACTTCCCTTTTTCTTTTAACTGATACTCCAGTTCCAGTGACTTGTCAAAGTGGTCTTCAATAGCCCGTTTATTCCTGCCTGTAATAATCAGTATATCTTCGATCCCGGATGCAATCGCTTCTTCAATTATGTACTGGATTGTCGGTTTATCAACTATCGGCAGCATCTCTTTGGGCTGCGCCTTGGTAGCGGGCAAAAAGCGGACACCCAGGCCCGCCGCAGGGATAATAGCCTTTCTCACTTTCATCTGCATACCTCTCTCCCTCATAACTTCCCCCGTCTACATCCGGGAGGACCGTTGCTGCTTTCCGGATGACGGCAAATAAGAGCCTGGCTTCCCTATCCCGGTAACGCCTATCTTGTTCGCCGCGATTAAGATAATGGTAGAAAGCGCCGCTAACAACAGTACAGCCTGTTTTGGCGTAAGCAGCGTCAGCAAAATTGCGCTCAAGCCAAGGATAATGTTTACCGCGTAAATACACAGCACCGCCTGGCGATGGCTTAGCCCCATCTCCAGCAGCCGGTGGTGCAGGTGCTCCTTGTCCGGCTGAAGAATAGGCCTGTGTCCGCAATACCTCCTGACAACGGCGAAAACCGTATCAAGCAGGGGGATCCCCAGAATTACCACCGGAATTATTACGGAAATAAAGGTAGCACCCTTAGCCAGTCCCATTATTGCCAAAACGGCCACGCTGTAACCCAGGAACATTGAGCCTGTGTCCCCCAGGAATATCCGCGCCGGGTAGAAATTATAGCGCAAAAAACCAAATATCGCGCCGGCCAGGATCAAGGCCAGGACAACAGCTCCCCTCTGGCCGGGTGAACTGATCTCGGCCCGGGTAACTTCAATCCATACGACCGCCGCCAGAGTCAGCAGGGCGATAAAGGTGGTACCCCCGGCGAGTCCGTCCAGCCCGTCGATCAAATTAACAGCATTGGTCACTGATACCAGCCATAACACAGTAACAGGTATACTGAACAACCCCAGGGCAATCATTTCCGCAGAAAACGGATTGGTTATAAATTTAACTTCAAGACCGAAAGGTATCACCGCAAAAGCAGCCACTATCTGTCCCGCCAGCTTGACCCGGGGTGATACCCCCCTGGTATCGTCGATTAAGCCAAGCAAGACAATTAACGAGCCACCGACAATCAACCCCATGGTTTGTGGGGTTACTTCTTGGGTAAGCAGCACTGCCGCCACAAAGCTCAGATAAACAGCCAGCCCGCCCAGCCTGGGCATCAGCCGCTCATGCACTTTTCTTCGATCGGGACGGTCTAAGGCCCCCCATTTAAAAGCCCACTTCCTGACCAGCGGGGTAACCAAAAGAGCTATTCCCAAAGCCAGAAGAATAGCCGTTACCGGTAGTTGCACAAAAATCCCTCCAGTAAGGCAAGTCCAAAGCACAACACTATAAATATTTTATCCGATTAAGCATTAATACGACAATTAGTAAAAATAATAGTAAACAAGCTAATTAAATGATTATTGTATATTTATGTATGTTTTTGCATACTTCTTTTTTTAAGACGCTGTATTATTTCCTCTTACGCCTTATTGCATTTAATTTCGCTAAATTAACCCTTGTTTTTTTGCACCATAAACATCAGTTCAGCTTCCGCGGCAATCTCTTCCTCCACATAAGCAACCGCGTAGCTTTTACCAACCGTACTGCGCAGCTTTAGCACCTCTACCTCAATGCGCAGCTGATCACCCGGAACAACCTGGCGGCGGAAACGAGCCTTGTCTATGCCGGCAAAAAGAGCTATTTTCCCCCTGTATTCGGGCAGTTTTAATATTGCCACCGCCCCTACCTGCGCCATGGCCTCAACAATCAGCACCCCCGGCATTACCGGAAAACCGGGGTAGTGCCCCCGGAAATAAGGTTCATTGGCAGTAACATTCTTGATCCCCACGGCTTTTTTACCTTCTTCCAATGAAACTATCCGGTCAATCAATAAAAATGGGTAACGGTGCGGCAATATTTCCTGAATCTGATTAATATCAAGCAAAAGAAATACCTCCTCAAATACAATTCAAGTATTCAGAATTCAGGAGTCAGAATTCAGAATAATTCAAGAAGATAAATCGTTCTCTCATTCTTATTCCCGAATACTGTATTGTAACTTATTACCTGTTATCATTTCGTAATAAAGACTGGTGATTTCATCCGCCATTTTCTCAGCGGAAAACCTTTTTTCCACTTCTTCCGCGGCCCGCAGCCCCATTGCCGCCGCCAAGTCAGGATTTTCCAAAAGGAAAATAACCTTTTCCGCAATGGCTTCCCCGTCACCCGGCGGGACAAGGAAAGCAGCCCGCCCGTCCTGACCGGCTATCTCCACCAGTCCGCCCACGGCACTGGCCACACACGGCTTGCCCAGACACATGCCTTCAATCATGCTAATGCCGAAAGCCTCCGTGAGCGAAGGTACCACCATCACATCCATCGCGGCAATGAACCTGGCAATATCGTCCTGATAGCCGGTAAAAAGCACACGCTCACCAATCCCTAAAATCTTCGCGGTCTCCTTTAAGCTATTAAGAAGAGAGCCGGTCCCCACCACGATAAAATAAACGTTCTCCAGCTTAGCCAGCACCGCGCGTGCCGCCTCCAGAAAATAACGGTGGCCCTTTTCCGGTTCCAGACGGGCTACCATGCCTACTACCCGGCTGTCTCCAACACCCGGAATAAATTTCAGTTTTTCCGGCCCGGCCTGCCCCCTTAGCTTTTTTATATCAACACTGTTATAAATCAACGCAATTCTCTCTTCCGGCACACCATTTAACAAAAGATCTTCTTTTACCGCCAGGCTGACAGCGATCACCTTGTGGCTGGTCAAGCGGTTTAAAAAAGCTACGACCCGTTTTTTAAACCAGCCCCGGGAGGTTTCCCAGTCCATCCGGTGTTTTGTGTAGACTATGCGGGGAACTCCGGCTGCTTTGGCCGCCATTCGTCCCGAAAAGGAAGCGTGTGTATGTACAATGTCTATCCGGCAATTCCGGGCAATGGCGCCTACTTCACGGATCAGGCCGGACAGGCCGCGCCCGCCAAAAGACCGGTCTCCGGCTAAATAGGAACTGGTGTATGTTTTGACACCCAGTGCAGCGCACTGCTCCAGCAGCAAAGACGCTGGCGGGCAGAGCACGTAGACCGCCAGCTTTGCACGGTCGTAATGCTCCAGGAAGGTCAATAGATGCCGGCCGGCCCCACCAATATTTGTATCACTGATAATGTGCAGTACCCTGAGCAACTGACACCTCATCCTCAGTAGTCAGAAGACAGAATAAAAGAAAGTTTATGGCCTTAAATATTCTGATTACTGATTACTATATTCTGAATACTGACTCCTGAATTCTGACTCCTGAACTATTTGTTCAGCACTTTCTCATAAACCTTGGCTGTTTCTCTTGCCATTCGCGCACTGCTGTAATTCTCCACAATAAATTCCCGCAATAATGAGCCCATACGCTTTTGGGCTTCCGGGGGCAACTGCAAGAATTCTCGAACGTTATTCTCAAAATCCTGAACGGTGGCTTTATTATTAAACTGACGCCCGGTAAAATTATCATTGATAAACAAAGGCAGACTACCTTCCTGAATCAACCCTCCATAGCCTTCCCCACCGGCTAAAATGACATTCTTGCCGCTGGCCATTGCTTCCAGCGCCACCCTGCTTACCCCAACGATCAAGTCGGCAGCCGCCATGATCAAGTTTACGTCGGTGCGGGCGCCCAACAGCCTGACCAACTCCACTCCTTTTCCGGCATTAACATCCTTCGCCCTGTCCGCCACTTCCCCGGCGCGTTTCCCGTCTCCCACGATCAACAGGCTAATAAACGGAAATTCACCATAAAGCCTGCCGCAAGCCTCAATAAGGTTCACCGCCACTGGAGCCAGCAATTCGTCAAGTCTACTGACATAAACAATCAACTTTTTATCTGAGCCGCCCTTTAGCTCACCCGCAATTTTCCCCACCGGCAAAGCCGGATTAAAAGCTTCAACATCTATTCCATTGGGGATTAACACAATATCCGCCTCCGCCAGACCAAAATACTTGATCATGTGTTCTTTCACGTCCGAACTGACGGCAATAGTCTTCTCCCCCCACATGGAAAAATATCTTAAAGGAAAGCCTGCCGTGAACATAGCGTGGGCGGTAGTGACCATATGAATCCCCGTAAGGCGTCTGGCCAAATCAGAAACAAAAGCCGGAATACGGGCATGCGCATGAACCAGCGCGACATTTTCAGCCGCGATTATTGATTTAATCGCGGCTACGGAACGATATAAGGAATGGAGCCTGGAATTATCAAGCGGCAACCGGTAATGCCTGATCCCACTGCCGGCGATTGTTTTTTCAAAAACACCGCCGCTGGAAGCCATGATCACCCGGTATCCCATCTCTTTCAAATGGCGCGCCAAAACTACAGCATGTGTTTCCGCACCGCCTATCTCCAGACTCATCAGTGTTATTAACACTGTTACCGGCGCCACATCATTGTTCCACCTTCACATAGTTTAGCTCAATCAGCCGTGTAATTAAAACAGCTATCTCCGCCCTGGTAAGATTGGCCCCGGGTTTTAAGGAGCCATCTTCGTAACCTCTGATAATTCCCGCTGAAACAACCCTCGCCATTGACGCCCTCGCCCAATCGGGAACAATTCCGGCATCCTTGAAATCCAACCCTGTCTCCTTGCCTGCAAAATTAATGGCATGATCGAGAATGACAGACACCTCAGCCCTGGTTACCGGCCGGTCAGGCTGAAATGTTCGATCCGCGTACCCGCTCACCACACCGCGCGCCACGGCGGCGGCAACGGCATCCCGCGCCCAGTCAGGCACTTTGTCTTTAAAGTTCGGCTGCTCTTCACCCGGCGGCCACTGCTGCAGCCGCGCCAGCAAGGCGACGATTTGAGCGCGGGTAACCGGTTCCGCCGGACGATAGGTACCGTCTTCGTAGCCCTTGATAATACCGGACTCAGCTAATTCGTTGATTTGTTCCTCGGCCCAGTTGTCTACCGTGTCTTTGAATAAACTTGCCGCGCGAATTGGCACCTGTACAGTCAAACCCTGGTAGCTTGCCGCCAGTACACCTTTGCCGTCGTCTTTCCCCGGGTAAAATATACCGTTGTTTACCGTACCGGTACTGGCGTGGACGGTTACATAACGGGCTTCCAGCGGCAGCACCTGACCGTCCCGGGTCAGAATGCTAAAGGTCAATGTCACCGGTTGGCCGCTGCCGGCTTTGATAACCGCAGGCTCAACCTGCAAAGCCTTGATCTCATCACTGCCTATTACATGCACTTTTTTTGTTCCTTTAACCGTGCCGGAGGTGACCTCAATCACCACATCGCCGCCGCTGCCGGCGCTGAAAATACCATTGACAGCATTTCCTCCGCCATTGGCGCGCCAGCTAAGATTTTGCGGCTGCCACGGATAAAAGTGCGTGTCATAGCCTTTCACGGTATAGCTGCTGTCAGTCCCGGCCAACACCACATCCGGACCATTAATAATCAATCCCGCCGGCTCCCCGGGCGGGGCCGTGTTAAATATTCCCAGGCCGTCGGTTACCGGTCTTTGCCATCCTTCTTTGGGTTGAACAATGTTGGATATGTCGGTGTCACCAAGATGTTTCGCCACCATGGTGGTCGAGCCGCCGCCGTCCAGATTCAAAGCCGTTTCCACACCCATGGCCACCAGCAACTCAGCCAGTTCTTCCTGTTCCAAACCCCTGCTCCGACTGCTTTTTTCCACCGCGACCAGATAGAGAAACCTCCCGCTGTCAGAAGACGCGACTGCGGTGCGGGAATTGTTGCCTTTCAACTCTTCCTGAAACGCGGCCACCTTTCCCCCCTGCACCAAAAAGCTGTTGCTGCCCGTAGAAACTTCTATTTTTTCAAAAGCCGGGGTCGTTTGATAACTGACTTTAACCCGCGAGCCGACCGGCATGTTTTCAGACATAAAATCCGCGGCCGCGCCATGGCCCCAGAGAATATAACCGTTAGCGGGAATCGGCAGCGGCGCGCCGGCCACAACCTGTTTCGTCGCGACATTGTTTTCCACCACGATTTCCACCGCACCCGGCAGTTCATCATTGCCGCCGCGGCTGTATTGTCCCCAGTTCCGGTCGTACAGGGTGAGATGGTCGGTATCTGAAAGCCCGCCGTACTCCATGTTGTAAAGCGGCTTGTTCACGCCGAAAAGAGGAAACACAGCCCCGTTGCCGGCCTTCACTTCCCCGTTAAACTGAAAAAAGTCCATCAGCGGGCGCCCGTCCATGCCCAGGGCAAAAACCGGCATGTCATCGCGAATAATCGGGCTGGACACCAGTTTCCCATCCTTGACAATCATACCCAGCGGTTTGCCCTGGGCCATAATGAAAAAACCGGCGTTTATCGCCGCCACCGCCCCGCTGCGCTCGGCCATTTTACTTACCTGCTGGGTACTCTCCAGCGTCCCGTCCGAACCGATCAAACCTTCTATTTTTACGTAAGGGTTTTTTAAATCAACCTGCAAAACCGCCATCCTGACCGGGTCGCCCTGCAGGTCCAGCGAGTAATCAATCAGGGCCACCCCTTCACCGACCGTTTCCATCTGCCGGCTTTGCACGCTAAAAAAAGAACCCCGCACCGGCAACACGCCGGCATCGGCACTCGCGGTCACCAGGCAAAAAAGAATGGCAACGGTCAATAACGACAAGGTTACCCTCATGATCATCTTCATCTGTGTAAACCCCCTGAGTTTAAACAATTTGGCCAAAAACTACAACATATCTAAATTCTACAAAACTGGTGCATTTCCTGCCATTCAGACAATAGTATCTTATCTGTAAGTATTTACCTCCATCGTTATTATTCCAGTATTCAGAATCCAGAAAACCTCAAACGATAAACCTGCCTCTCATTCTCAGTTCCGACTTCTTACTCCTTACGTCTGGCTTTCGACTCCCGGCTCTTGACATATTTACAGTATTTAGGAGTCAGTATTCAGAATATATTAAGAAGATAAACCGCTCTCATTCTGTCCTAAAAAATCTTAACCATTTTTATCAGTCAGACAATGAAGCGAAGCTTCATTGTCTGACTCCTGACTCCTCTTATTATTACCAGCTTCATAAAACGAAAAGCTCTGTCAAGCGGTTCAAGTACCTGAAGGTCACTTGCCTAAGCTGCCTGAAATAAGAATAATCCGGTTCAATGAACTTCGCAAACTGGTCCAGGGAGATATTGTCGTCCTCACTAATCCTGCGGATAACCTGAACGCTGTCGGCATACTCGTTCATACCTCTCCGGGTCGTGGCAAAATACTTGA
Organism: Pelotomaculum sp. PtaB.Bin117; assembly: GCF_002067195.1. Taxonomy (NCBI): domain Bacteria; kingdom Bacillati; phylum Bacillota; class Clostridia; order Eubacteriales; family Desulfotomaculaceae; genus Pelotomaculum; species Pelotomaculum sp. PtaB.Bin117. The sequence goes on from NZ_MVQM01000065.1 coordinate 9,035, forward strand.
ATCCGGCCTTGCGGGCCATGCGCAGGGATGTGCAATTATAAGCCCCGAACGGCCAGGCCATGGTATCGACCTGCTTCTGCAGGTTGGCTTCGATCGTGGTGCGCGCCAGCAAAAAATCTTCATACAGCTTGTCGGCAAATTCCTCCTTTGTTTCACGGCGTCCAAGTTCCGGCCGATAGGCCCCGGCAACCGTCGCCGGCTTCAGGGATGTCCGCTCCTTGCCGGTATATACCGGGCAGTGCAAGCTATACGTATGCGCCTGGATATCGATCAAGCCGCTCCCTTCCATCTCCCTCATCTCTTCCCAGGTGAGCATGGGAGGCGCGTCCGGCCCAAAATACTGGTCCCTGTTGGCAATCAAAAAAATGGTGGCCGGCATGTTGTACTTTTTTAAAATAGGATATGCCACTTTATAATCACCTTCATACCCGTCGTCGAAGGTTATCACGAGCGCTTTTTCCGGCAATTTTTCACCGTATTGCATATGACTGATTAGCTTTTTCAGCGGAATCACCTGATAGCCGTTGTTGTGCAGAAATTCCATTTCCGCCGCGAAACTTGCCCCGGAAGTCAGATTCCTGCTGCGGTCAGTGATATTTTCCGCTGATATATTGTGGTAAATTAACACCGGAATACGTTGGGCACGGTTGGTCAAACCGGCCAAAACCGCCATCCAGGCCGCAAATACCACGCATATCAGCACTATGCCGGCAATCAGCCAGCGCAGCTTTGCTGCAATCGCTTCCTTCTTCAATCTTTCATACCCCCCGGCCGCTTATGCGATAAGTAATGTTTGATAAAATCCCAAAGCTGACGGGTCTCCTCAATACGCAAAACCGTAAGCGCAGCCAGATAAACTGCCAGGCCGGCCGCCGCGACCAGCGCCACCTGCCCTGCCAGCGCGAACGTGCCGGACAAGGCCGGCAGGCCTATCCAACGGGTCATGGCCTCGACGGCGCCACCCATTGCTAGAGAAGCGAGTATGACATACAAGATAAACCGCCACATCTCCGGCGTCCACATACCGCCCAAGCGGCGGTTCAAGAAAAAGGTCAACAGGATCATATTAACCAGCGCGGCGATGGAGTTGGCCAGGGCGAGGCCGCCGTGCTGCAGGGAACCAATCAAAGCGAGGCTGAACCCGAGGTTGACCAGCACGGCCACGGCGCTGAGGATCATCGGAGTACGGGTATCCTGCAGAGAAAAAAAGCCTCGCGTCAGGATAAATTCACCGGCTTGGCCGATCAGGCCAAAGGAGTAAAAAAACAGGGCGGCGGCAGTCATATAAGTGGCACGGTCATCGAAAACACCCCGTTTAAAAAAAAGCGTTACCAGCGGCTCCCGCAGCATTAGGAATACAACCGCCGACGGGACACAGACCAATACAACCAACCGCAGCGAACGGAGCACCCCTTCCCCCAAACCCCGCAAGTCTTTTCCGGCGGCCCGGCGGGTTAAGGCGGGAAACACCGCCGTCCCCACGGCGGTGACAAAAAGGCCCAGCGGCATTTGAATCAGCCTGTTGGCATAGTTTAACGCTGAAATGCTTCCTTCGGCTAAACCGGAAGCCAAATAGCGGTCGATTAAAATATAAGTTTCACTAATCGAAAATCCCAGGGTTATCGGCAGCACCAGTTTAAAAATTCTTTTCAAGTCCGGGTGGTTTAAAGCCACTCCCGGACGGAAGCTAAATCCCGCCCGGCGCAAGGCCGGCAATTGCACAACCATCCCCGCCGCCCCGCCGGCCAGCACTCCCAGCGCCATCCCGTATATGCCCCATTGGCTGCTCAAGACCAGGACGGCAATGATCACCGCAAGGTTGGATAAAGGCCCGTTCAGGGCGGTGATCGCGAAAATGTTCCTGGCATTGAGCAGGCCGCTGAACAAGGCGGATAGCCCGCTGAAGATCAAGAACGGGAACATCCACCTGGTTAATGATGCGGCCAGGCTGAGCGTATCCCCGGGAAAGTCAGGCGCCAGCAGTTTGACCAGCCAGGGAGCCAAGAGCAAGCCCAAAGCGGTAGCCACGGCCAGCAGCAGCAGCAGCACATGAAAAAAAGTGCCGAACAAACCCCATGCTTCACGCTCCCGGCCGGCGGCGGCGTATTCAGAGTAGATAGGGACAACAACGGTCGCCAACGCGCCGGTGAAAAGATAAAACAAAACAGAAGGAAGCGAAAAAGCCACCAGGTAGGCGTCCATGACAGCAGTCGTGCCAAACTGCCGGGCAATCACCATTTCACGCACCAGCGCCGTCAACTTGGACGCAACGTTAAACAGGACGAGTACAATGGCAGCCCGGGCTACCGCCCCGGTAACGAATGACAAGGCCAACCGCCCCCTCTGAACATTTTGCTTATCGCTCAGCCCCTACACAAATTTAAGAAATTAAGTTAAGCAATATCGCCGCATAAAAGTAAAGACGCCAGCCTTGATGCACCGCCGTCTATTCGAAAAATCCGACATGATCATAACACATTTTACATAGATGCGCTAGACAGTAAATGAAAATGTTGATCATTGAGTCTTTCGCCTTCATGTTATAAAATAATCTAAAGCCTGCGCTGTTTTTAGTAGATTCTTAACGCCGGCATGACGGGGGGCAAATAGTTGAGGAAAATCCGGGCGGTTGTATTTATGGGAATGAATCCATGGAATTACAGCGAAATAAACGACTCGGTGCGGTTTTTGACCGCCGCATGCACGGAGGCGGACAGTCTGTACATAGAGCCTCCCCGCGGTCTCAGGGGCGCGCTTGCTCATCCTGTCTACTTGCTGCGCAACATCCGCTGGGGGCAGGCAGTCCACGGCGGTGTCACAGTATACACGCCGCCTCTCGGCTTTGCGCCGGTATCCCTTGGATTGAGGAAATACGCGGACAGCTTGACGGCCGCTGAATTTGACCGCATACTGGGACGTTTATACGGACATGCCTGGCGTGAGCAAACGCTGGTGTATATTTCATCCTGGAGTTATACGCAAACCCAGTTTATCAAAAAATTAAAACCTAAATACCTGGTTTTCCATATCTTAGATGACTCTTTCGCCTTCCCGGAAATAAAAAACAATCCACGCGTGCTGGCCGGCAACAAATCATTTTACCAATACATGATGGCCAACAGCAGCGCGGTAATCGCCGTGTCTCCGGAACTGGCCGGCAAGTATTCCACTCTTTATCACCGGGATGTGCATGTTGTTAAAAACGGTGTAAACGTGGAACATTTCGCAGGGGACAAATTCCCGCCGGAACAGGAAATAGCGGGCATGCCTCAGCCGGTCTTAATGTATACCGGCTCGATCAACTCCTGGATCGATTTGAAGCTGTTAATCAAACTGGCAGACGACAGGCCGGGGTATTCGCTGGCACTGATAGGACATTACTATGAAGGCGCGGCTGATGCCAGCCTGTGGCGAGAATTGCTCAGCAAAACTAATGTTTACTGGCTGAAGAGCAAACCTTACGCCGTGCTGCCCGGGTACATGCAACACGCGGCGGCGCTCCTGCTGCCCCGGACGGAAGATGAACATTCGCTGGCTTCAGACCCGCTTAAGCTATATGAGTACCTGTCCACCGGCAAACCGGTAATATCAACGGCTCTCCCGGCTGTTGGCGATTTCCGCGATTTTGTATATGTTTCAGACAGAGAGGATTTCGCCGCCGAAGCCGACAAGGCGCTCAAAGAGCATGATCCGGCCAGGGCCCGGCGTCAAATCGCCATGATGGAAAAACACTCCTGGCCGGCGCGGGTTAAAGAGCTGGCTGACGTTTTACTCACCACCTGCGAAGTTACTTTTGCAAACTCCTCATAATTTAAAGAGCCGGAAACCAGAAGTCAGAATAAGAGAACGCTATATCGTCTTTAAAAATTCCGAATTATGACTCCTGACTTCTGAATGCCATTATAGTTATTACATTATCAAAAAGGTCGGATGTATACGCTCATGCAAAGCTACATTATTACGCTGGGGAAAAGGGCATTAAATAAAAACGCGGCCATGTGGGCAAAAGGATTTGACCTCAGTCTTACCGGTCGTTTAACGCGCTTCCTGCGCGCATCTTACCAAGATAGTTATATAGGGCGGCTGCTGAACCACAACATGACCGGAGAAAGCGGCACATTCACACTGCTGCGCAAAATAACCGGCACAGTGGAAAATCGCTTAAAAATACCGGCGAGAATTGAAGCGCGGCAGCGGGAGATCATTTACGCCGCTTTGTTCGCACTGGCCGCCTTGACCGCGTTGTCCTTTTTCTTGCTGCCATTTAAGCAGTCGCTAATCGTGCTCGCAGCCGTTCTGCTGACAGTCGGAACGCTTTACAAAACAGAGTACGGCTTGTACGCCGCCGCCCTGCTGCTGCCTTTCGCGCCGCTGAAAGCGCTTTTGGCGCTGGCGCTGGTGACTTTCCTATCCCTCATTATTAAAGCAGCCAAACGCCCTCACTTCCACTTCTACCTGTCGCCTTTATTCATACCCCTGCTGTTGTATTTTGGGGTAATGTTCTATGCCACCGTCACTTCAGTTTCATTTTGGGACAGCGCCGGAGAATTCTTCATCCCCGTCACCGGTCTGATTTATTTGTTTGTGATCGTGAATACTATTGACAGCCGGGAAAAGCTGGACAACTTAATCACCTGCCTGGCCGTTGCCGGCCTGATTACAGCATGCTACGCCATCTACCAGTTTTATACCGGGGTAAATGCCATTGAGCTAAAGAAAGAATGGGTCGACATTACCCAGAACCCGGAAATAAAAAACAGGGCTTACGCTGTTTTTGACAATCCAAACCTCTTGGCTCAATATATGATCCTGCTGTCGACCCTATCCTTGGGAGCGGCTTTCGGCGCTAAAAAAGCCGGCCTGCGAATTTTCTTCATTTCGACAGCGGCTACCGCCGTCTTCTGCCTGCTCCTGACTTATTCCAGAGGCGGTTGGCTGGCGTTTGTGGGCGCCCTGGTTTTCTTCACGCTGTTTAAAAACAAGCTGCTTGTGCAATTATTGGCCGTGGCGGGGATATTCGT
>NZ_MVQM01000066.1:0-6679 GCF_002067195.1 Pelotomaculum sp. PtaB.Bin117
GGGCCGCACCTTATCCAGCGTTTTGGCGAAAAAGTAGTCGTGGATGTAAAACTTGTACTTGTCGTACTTTTTATCTGCTACGCCATAGCTGCCGAAAGGCACGTTGCCCACGGCCAGGTCGAAAAAGCTGTCGGGCAGATTGGTTTCCTCAAAGCCCTGCACCGCGATATTAGCCTGCTGATAAAGCTGCCTGGCGATCCGCCCCGTGACGCCGTCCAGCTCCACGCCGTAGAGCCTGGAATCTTTCATGCTTTCGGGCACCAGGCCGAAGAAGTTGCCGCTGCCGCAGGCGGGCTCCAGAATGTTGCCGGCCTGAAAGCCCATATTGGCAAGACAGGCGTACATTGCCTTGATAACGATGGGTGATGTATAGTGGGCATTAAGGGTGGAGGCCCGTGCGGAGTTGTATTCATCCTCGTCCAGCAGCTCCTTCAGCTCCGTGTATTCCTTTGCCCACTGGGAATTGGCCTCGTCAAAGATTTGCGGCAGGCCGCCCCAGCCAACGTATTTTGACAGTATTTCCTGTTCTTCTGATGTAGCCAGGCGGTTTTCTTCCTCCAATTGACTGACCAGACGGATGGCCGCGACATTCCAGGCGTACTTGGTCTTTTGGCCGCCCACGCCCAGGTTGTCGTCGGTAATTCGGAAATTAACGCGGGGCTGCTTCGCTGGTTCCGGCGCAAGGTACAGGTGGGCTTTGGCAGCCTCGCCGCCATGTGCCTTCTGCTGTTTCAAAACGCGGCGCACGAAGCCGACGCTCTCCCTGCGGAAGATGGGGAAACCCACGCCGTTTTGAAAGGTGATGTCCCGCAGGCTGACCGTGCCGGTTTCCGCGTCAATCATGTCAATGGCAAAGCGGCGGCCGTCGATGGATAATTCCAAGCCCGCGACCATTTCTTTTTCGGCTGGTTGTTTTCCCGCTTCCCCGGCTTGGCCATCCGGCAAATCCAGGTCAAATTCCGCCAAAGATTTTTCGTCTTCGCTGCCGTCGCTGTCCAAGACGATGATATCCTCTTGGCGGGGGACGGTCGCATCTCCGGTTTGCCGCGCCCATTCCGGCGCGTCGGGGTCGTCACCGTGGATGGTCGCCAGGTCGCGGGGTTCCGTTAGGTAATCCTGATAGGTCCGCTGGAATACGTCCTCGGCAAGCCATTCCCGAAACTGCGGCAGGGTGGTGTAGGCTTCATAAAAGTCCGGGTGTTTCTCCCGCATGGAAAAGACAATCTGGTCAAGGGCTTCGTCCAGTTCCTGCTTGGCGCTATCGGGGTCGGTGTCCCGGTCGCGCAGGTAAGGGTAAATCTCATCTGTGCGCACCTTGTCGATAACCTGGGGCAGATATTCCCGGTATAGCGCACGGGGCAGCGGCTTTTCTGTTTTTTCTTCGGCTGGTTGCTCCGGTGCTTCCCCGGTTATAAGGTGGTCGTTGAGGGGATTTTCCCGCAGCATCCGCTCGAAGTCGCTTCGCGCAAAATCCTTGCTGAAAAGCGGAAAATTCGTGTCTCGGAGATGCACGGAGTTGTCGTCAAAAGCAAAAACCTCGTACTCGTCCGCGCCGATATAGACGGTGTTGCCAAGGGAAAAAGCATAATACGCATTTTCCCGCGACGGCGGCTCCGGCTCGGCGGGGGCAGGCTCCCGGTTCAAGATTTCGCGGGCGTAGGCTTCCTCGGCAAGCTGCTGGCGGCGTTCCTCCATCTGTTGCCGGTATGCGGGCAGATGTTCTTTTTCTTTCTCGTTTAAATAGCGGTCGGCGGCAATCAGTTCGCCGATTCGCTTCTGCACCTTCATCCAGGGCAAAAGAATTTTTGCATCCGGCCCGGTGCGCTTATCCCTGATGAGGGTAATGCCTTTGCCATCATGCCATTCGTCGATATCCGTGCCGATTAAAACAGGCGTGCGCCCGCCAATGCCGTATTCCTTTTTTAGAAAGTCGGCGTTTTCTTTGGCGGAGGCGTTTTGCTGAAATTGAAGATAAATCCGGTACTTTCCGTCCTGCACTCCGCTTCCTTGCTGTAAAATCGCGTCAATGGCTTCCTGGGGAATAGAAAAAACGGAAGATTTTTCATCCTCCGCCTGCTGGATCAGGGTCATTTGCTGTTGCATGGATGGCAAGGCCGGTGGTGCATCCAGAAATTCATTTAGCAGAATCATGCTGCCAAAGTGGTCGGCAATTACGCCCCAATCATAATATCCCTGGGATGTTCTCGTAGCGTAACTACCCTCCCAAAGATGGAGGACGTTTTGATAGGTCTTGTACCCGACGCGCCGATCCTCACCGCTGAAAAGTTCCGTGTAGTCATTGTTGAAAATGTTCTTGATGTATTTGGCGCGCTCGTTGTCGTCCTCATGGGCGGTGAAAAAATCAATGATTTCCTGCTTCGTCGCTTTCAAGTGCGGGGTGGAGCGCAGAATTTCATTGATAAGAGGGGTGGAATGAAAAAACGGAAGACTCTTATCTTCCGTTCTTCGGTCATACCATTTTAATTGTAAATCAGTTCCGTCAGCACCGTCTCTTCCGCCTGGTGCTTGAGGCTGTTCATGTGGCCTACCCAGGCCATCTGATTGGTCGCCTTGTCCGGCGCGGGGCTCTTTTCCAGGAGCTGCGCCGTGATCCGCTCGACGCGTTCCCTCGCCGTCTGGTCGATCTCCGCCAGGTGGTTGCTCAGGCCTCCCGACAGCATCAGGCTGGCGTACATCCCTTTCCGGTGGTTTTTCAGGTATGTTCTGCGCAACATCCCATATTTGCCGATGTGCGTTTGGTCCTCCGGCAGGGCCAGGTCGGGTATCAGATAATCGCCCTGTTGCGTGTAGGTCAGTTCCATGCTTACCACTCCTTTCATCAGTTTGTTTTATGCCTTTATTGTGCGCCGGTCCTCGATCTTTAGCAAATGTGCGGCTTTGGTTTCGCTCCGCTTTTTGCATGTCCTTGACCGTGGTCTCGATTTCCCGCAGGAGCATTTCAGCTATGTCGCTGGTGGCCGCGCCCAGCCGGGAAACCGTATTCAACGTATTGAAGCTAATAACGCTTTGTAAATCCTCTAAAGTTAGATATTTATCGGCGGGATAGCCGCAACGGGTTAAGAGCATGCAGGCCACGGAGATTTTGAGCGTATCCTTAAAAACAACCTTTATATTGAGGGCGTCCACATCTTCAAGAACGCTATCCTCCCGGCAATCCATCAGTTCAGAAAGGTAATCGGAAAAATTATCGTCCACGGCGTTCTGCGCGGCGGAAATGAGCGCAGCGGGCAAATTGGTCTTATCGTCCAGCTCGCCAAAGGTGTTTTCCAGGGATTCCGTTACGGCTTCGGCATATTTGTCCCGCATTTCCCACAGCGGGACAGGACGGTTGTAGCGGCTGTTGGTGTCACTTACGTCGAACACATGACGGAGCCTTAAGCGGCTGCCGCTGTCGTCGATGAGGGCGATACCCTTCGCGCCTTTGTTCACCCAACGTCCCAGCTTCCCGTTCCACACTTCAATGGGGGCACAGGCCGTCGCATCGGGCCGCTGCACGTAAATCAAAAGCTGGTCCTGAAACGGATATTTGTAGCTCCAGGCTGCGGTTTTCAGGAAGGAAATCCAGTTGGCATGGCTTCCGGTGAGGCTGCGGGCCGTCCTTTCGGAAAGCTCTGTAATCAGTTGCAGCTTTGTTGCCAATGAGATCCCTCCTTATTTTAATGTATATTGGTTGGACAGTCTGCCGCCGTCTTCGGAGTACCGGGGAACAATGCCGATCATGCCCAACCGCCGCAAGCGGTTCAGATTGCGGCTGGTGGCCGAACGGGAAAGCCCCACACTTTTGGCAAGATTTTTGATGGAGATAACCACGCTGTTGTGGCGTCCTCCCGCCATATCCAGCAGATAGCAGTACAGGAGCTTTGCCGACGCGGGAGCGTGGAGGCCCGCGCACAGCCTGTATCTGGTCAGATCGTTCATGTTTTCCCTCCTTCCTTAAAAGCACGGGGCCTCACCGTTCCGGTTCATGCTTTTTCTTATTGATCGATTTACCATGCGTTTGCTCGCGCAGTCGTTCCTTTTCGTTTATATAGCAATAGATGTAGAAGTTGTAATCGCCCCCCTGCGGAAAGCAGCGGATATAATAGCGGTGTCTGCCGGTATCCACCCGAAAACCGTAAACGTCGGGACGCCACGCGCCCGGAATCTTGGCTTCCGGGTGTACATGGCAAAATTTTGCCATACTGCCACGGTCCTTCAATAACCCCTGTTTCCGCAAGGAGTTGATAAGTACATCAAATTCGTCCTTAAATGCTTGTGTCTTAAGGTCCCTTTGATGCTCCCACCAGGTACTCCAAAACTCTTTGCCGCCGTGCCCGAAGTCGCCGCGCAGATGGCCGATGCAGCCAAGCTCCTTGTCCTTTTCGGTGTTGGAGTAGAACAAGGCGGCTTCCTCCGGGGCGGCCGCATTGATTTCCAATGACATTTTGCTCACCTCACCGTTCCGGCTCGCGCCGTTTTTTCGGGATAGCGGGCTGTGGTGCGCCCTTGTTTTTTCCCTGTTGCCGTTCCTGCTGATTTATGTTTAAAAACTGCGGGACTTCCTTAAAACCAGTATCCACATAATAAGCGGTTGATTTCCCGTCGCGGTTTATGACGACCACATCACTCATAGATAGCGAACGCATTCTATCTCCAAATGGGCGGTTATCCATGTTATGTTTTGCATATAGGCGGTCTAAGGGCATGTTGGGAGCAAGCATCCCTGCGTACATTCGCGTATAATCACTTCTGCTGATTTTTTGGGCGGCTTCCGCATATGAGCGGAAACAATAATCCGTACTTCGTATATCTTTGATCTGATAAATTTCATAGGTGCCAAAAATATCACCTTTTTGTCGAACCTCCGGTGTATAAATTGTGCCGTTGCGCTCCATGATTTCGGCAAATTCGCAGATGTGAAAAACGCGATGTCCGATTTTGGCGTGGCATTCATCCATATATTGACAAGGGCGAATGATTGTTTCTCCGTCAAAAAGGGTTAAGGCCACATTCCCGCCATCCGGTATTGAAAACAAGTCTTTGTAGCTGCTGTCGATAAAACGTATCATTTTTTTATCCATAAATTTATCGCTCCTGTACTTGTTTTTTGTGCTTGGCCTGTTGTCCGGCCAGTATCTGTTTTAGTTGTTCCTTTGCCCAATCGGGCATATATTCGGTTTTCAGAATGCCCAGGATGTCCTCCCGATTCCAGCGGGATTTCTTGCCGGAGTATAGATTAACGGTGTAGACCGCCCGGCCCCTGGCATTGGCATAAGTGCCAAAGCCGCCCACGGCCAGCATAAGCTGATTATCGGCAGTGCGGTATTCAGGACGCAGGCGCTCCGTCCTGATGACCACAACCTTGTTTTCAATGCTTTCACCGTAATTGTTTGGTGTGCAATGTTCCGGTGTGAAGGGCGAAAGCGGGACGGTGATTTTATCCCGTTCTGCTTTGACCGCCTCAAGCTGCGCCTGCACTCGGTTGGCAAACTCGGTCATCATTTCCAGGTAGTCGTCGCTTCCCACGGCGTTAAAATACTGGTTGATGCCCAAGGGGTTATCCCAGTTGCAGTCGCATACCAGGTACGGACAATCAGTTTTTCCGCCGTCAACCGCGAAAAGGATTTCTCTATCACCAACATGGATGGCGTGTATTACCTCGTAGGTATCCACCATGCGTTTTTCTTCAATCATTTGTAGGTTCACACTCCTTTGCGGGCAGCGGAAAAGGGGCGGTTATCCGTCCTTTTTCCGCAGGTCCGTTATTTCTCTTTCCGCTTGAGATGCAGGTACACCGTGCCGCCGATAATCACCAGGCAAAGCACGACGGCTAAAATCGTCTTCAACTCCACAAAAAAACCTCCTTATATTTAATCAGCAGATCAGTCCGTATATAAAAAGAACACCGGCATACATAAAAAAGCCGATGCACAAAAAGACGGCCAACGGGATGCTTCTTTGCCGGGTCGCCAACCCATAGACGAGGGCGGGAGGCAGGGAAAAAAAGAGGATGGCCGCCAGTGTGTTCAGTCCGAAGCAAAATCCCAGCGCCGCCGTCAGCTTTACATCACCGCCGCCCACGCCGCCGTATTTCACGGCCAGAAAGAGCAGGCAAACACCCGGCAGCAGAAATCCCGCAATCCGCTGGGCCGGGGCCGGTTCTGGAAACAAAAAAGCGGATATACCGCCGATCAGGAGGATGGAAATCCATGTCCAATCGGGGATGATCCGCTTTTTCCAATCCATGAAAGCCGCCCACAGGAGAGGGATAACACAAAGCGGCGGCATATCAATTTCCCACGGTGGTATCATCGTCGTACATGCTGTCCACCACATAGATATTCAGTGCCCCGCCGGTAATCCACTTGGACAGCGTTCCGCCGGGGGTATGCGCGTCGGTGACAAGGAGCTGCGCGATATAGTCCCTATTATCGGGAAACCAGATGGGGACGTACTGCCTCCTATATCGGAAGGGGGAAGAGGGGTTCTCACGGAAAACGAACTGGCCGCCTTCCTTCTCCAAGGGAATGGCGGTCTCATAGCGGTGCTCGGACAGATAAACCTCCGCCGTCTGCGGGACGGTAATCAGTTCCGGCCTGTCGTAGTTGGTATCCACGGTGGCGGTGACGCGGATGGCATAGCCGTAACCCGACTTGAGATAGCCGCGGGATTTGGTGTC
>NZ_MVQM01000067.1:0-20322 GCF_002067195.1 Pelotomaculum sp. PtaB.Bin117
ATTTGGAGGGTGACATCAGTCAAAGCTTTAATATCGCCGGGATAGATTTTGGTAACGTTATAAAAATTAATCAAATACCCACCCCGCTTACAAAGCGCTGATACATACAATACAAGCTATGGTTATTTTCGACAAGTTCAGCGTAAAATCCTCCCACACCTACGATTATTTGCATAATCACCTTCAAAATTACCCACTGAACAAATTAGCCATTGGCAACCTTTGGGCATATTTCAAGCAATAAAAAAGCCGCTTATCCCAACCTAGCCGGATAAGGGCTTTTATTACGACAAATCTCAGCCAACAAATCTATCTTTTTTTCGTGACGACCTCTTCCACCGCCTTGGCGATAGAGCCGGGGGTAAGGCCGTATTTCTCCAACAGCTCATCCGGAGTTCCCGATACTCCAAACTTGTCCATGATACCTACCCGTTTCATTGGCACAGGGCAGTTTTCAGCAAGCGCTTCAGCCACCGCCCCGCCCAGGCCGCCGATGATGCTATGCTCCTCGGCGGTAACCAGCGCGCCAGTTTCCCTGGCGACCTTGGTAATAGCTTCAATATCCAGGGGCTTAATTGTATGAATATCCAGAACCCCTGCCTTGATGCCCTTTACCGCCAGGTAGTCCGCCGCTTCCAGAGCGGCCGCGACCATAATCCCGGTGGCGATGATGGTCGCGTCCAGCCCTTCCCGCAGCACCACCGCTTTTCCCGGTGCAAACTGAAAATCCGCCCCGTGCAGCACCGGCACCCCGGCCCGCCCCAGGCGGATATAAACCGGTCCGTTGATGGCCGCCGCCGCCCTGACCGCCCCTGCCGTTTCCACCGCGTCGGCGGGAACAAATACCGTCATGTTCGGCAAAACCCGCATGAGCGCGATGTCTTCCACCGACTGGTGGGAACCGCCGTCCTCGCCAACGGTAATGCCGGCATGGCTGGCCCCGATTTTCACGTTCAGCGCGGAATAAGCCACGCTGTTGCGCACCTGCTCAAATGCCCGGCCTGAGGCAAATACCGCAAACGAACTGCAGAAAGGAATTTTACCCGCCGTCGCGAGGCCGGCGGCAGTACCAAGCATATTCTGTTCGGCCACTCCCATATCAAAAAAGCGTTCAGGAAAAATTTTTCCGAAATCAAAAGTTTTGGTAGACTTCGCCAGGTCGGCGTCAAGCGCCACCACGTCCGGATTCTCTCTGCCCAGTTGCTGCAGCGCTTCTCCATAAGCCTCCCTGGTTGCTATTTTCTTACTCATTGACTTTTCCCCTCTCAAAAAACACTAATCCGCATCTAATTCCGCCAGGGCCTTTTCCACTTCGCCAGGCTTTGGCGCCACACCGTGCCAGCCGACCTGGTTCTCCATAAAGGAGACGCCTTTGCCTTTGACAGTTTTAGCAACGATCATGGTGGGCTTTCCTTTTACCGTTTTGGCTTCATCCAGAGCGTCAATAATTTGTTTAATGTCATGACCGTCAATATCAAGCACATGCCAGCCAAAAGCGCGCCATTTATCCGACACGGGCTCGGGAGACATTACCTCGGTAATCGGTCCGTCAATCTGCAAGCCGTTATGGTCGACAAAAGCCGTCAAGTTATCCAGCTTGTAATGAGCAGACGCCATGGCCGCTTCCCAGACCATTCCTTCATCTAACTCGCCGTCGCCCAGCAGCGCGTAAACGCGGTAATTCCTCTTATCCAGCCGACCGGCCAGAGCCATGCCGTTGGCGGCGGACAAACCCTGCCCGAGCGAGCCGGTGGACATTTCCACGCCGGGCACCTTGCGCATGTCCGGATGACCTTGCAGCCGGCTGTCCAACTTGCGCAGGGTCATCAATTCGGCCTCCGGGAAAAATCCCCTTCCGGCCAGGGCCGCGTACAAAACCGGAGCGGCATGCCCCTTGGAGAGCACAAAGCGGTCGCGGTCGGGCCAATCCGGCCGGCCCGGGTCGAGGCGCAACTCATGATAGTATAACACGGTAACAATATCAGCAGCGGACAGAGACCCGCCCGGGTGCCCCGAACCGGCCTCTCCCAACATCTTAATTATGTTTTTTCTAATCTCTTTCGCCTTGCCTTTCAGTAATTCTATTTCCCCCATCCCATAACCCCCGTGTCTTTTATTTGTACTCTTTAAAACCCTCACCCAGCACTTCGTGCACATCCGCCAGGATTACGAAAGCGTGCGGATCGACTTGATAAATGATATCTTTCAGTCGAGTCACCTCCGACCGGTTCACCACCGAAAGGAGAACCTCTTTACCGACACCGGTGTAAACCCCGCGCGCCGGCCAAGCCGTAGCCCCCCGGTTCAACCCTTCCACGATCGCGGACGATATTTCCGCCGGCCGGTCGGATATGATCAGGAAGGCCTTGGTATAACTAAACCCTTCCTGCACCAGATCGATCAGCCAAGCGGTAATAAAAATGGTGATCAGCGCATACATGGACAGTTCCGCCGATTCAAAAACAAACCCGGCCGCAATTACTACCGAGGCATCTACCAGGAAAAGCAACTGGCCGATATTAACTCCGGTATATGTGCGCAATATAGCCGCCAGCAAGTCGGTTCCCCCGGTCGTGCCGTTATACTTGAAAACAAGCCCAAGTCCCAGGCCAACCAGCACTCCGCCAAACAAACAGGCCAGCAATAGGTCATGAGTGGGAACGGGCAGCAACGGCACAAGCGCGTCAACCGCCAGGGAAAGAGTGATCGTTCCGAAAAGAGAACGAAAGCCGAATTGCAGCCCCAGCCGGTAAATTGCCGCGGCGAACAGAGGTACATTCAAAACAAGCATAGCCGCCCCAACAGGAACATTAATCAAATAATGCAGGATTGTGGCAATGCCGCTGACCCCTCCGGCGGCAATCTTATTGGGGATGAGGAACATATCCAGACCCATGGCGGTTAATATGACACCGGCGCTCACCCCGATTATTTCCTGGATAATTTTTAAGCGCATCTTAGGACACTCCGGTATTACCATGTAACTCTGTTATGTATTACTATGTTGTCCAGAATAATAAAAGGCTATAAAATACGCACCAGAAGTAATATTCTTTTTCTTGTTACAAATTCCTTCCCCAGATGTCGAAATCAATCACTATTAAGCGCCCCCAAAAAATTGAAAAGCCGCCACCTTTACGGCAACGGCGATAATAATCAATTAAATTGCTCACCCGTTTTGTTTCCGCGCTTTGTCCTTCAAATAAGCGGCGATAAAAGCATCTATTTCTCCATCCATAACCGCATTGATGTTCCCGTTCTCCTCACTGGTGCGATGGTCTTTAACCAGACTGTACGGATGAAAAATATAAGAGCGAATCTGGCTGCCCCACGCTATTTCTTGCTGATTGCCGCGGAGGGCGGCTAATTCAGCTTCTTTTTTTTGCAATTCGAGATCTATCAGCTTTGCCTGGAGCATTTTCATTGCGGCCAGGCGGTTGGAAATCTGGGAGCGCTCGTTCTGACAGGTAACCACGATACCTGTGGGTATGTGGGTAATGCGGACGGCGGAGTCCGTTTTATTAATATGCTGACCGCCGGCCCCGCTAGAGCGAAAGGTGTCCACTTTCAAATCATCCTGGCTGATTTGCACGCTCACGTCGTCTTCCACTTCCGGGAGCACGTCCAGCGACGCAAAAGATGTGTGCCGGCGCCCTGCGGCGTCGAAGGGCGAAATACGCACCAGACGGTGCACTCCTTTTTCCGAACACAGGTAGCCGTAAGCATTGGGGCCAACCACTTCAAGGGTGGCGCTCTTGGTGCCCGCCTCGTCGCCAGGCAGCATGTCAAGAACGTCAATCTTAAACTTATGGCGCTCCGCCCACCTGGTGTACATCCTAATCAACATATCGACCCAGTCTTGGGCTTCCGTACCGCCGGCCCCGGCATGAAGAGAAATAATCGCGTTGCCCCGGTCATACGGCCCGTTTAAAAGAACGGCCAACTCCAAATCCGTTACTTTCCGGTCAAGGGCTAACAAGCCTTCCTTTATTTCAGCGGCGATTTCTTCATCTTCTTCATCTTCGCCCAACTCGGCCATAACCTCAAGGTCTTCAAATTCTCCAGCCAACTCGTAAAAATGTATAACCTTATCCCGGAGACTGGCAACCCGCTGGGTAATTTTCTGAGAGCTTTCCTGGTTATCCCAGAATCCCGGTTCAAGCATTTGCTTTTCCAGCAAAGTTATCTCTTCTTCTTTATTAGCTATGTCAAAGAGAAACCCTCAAATCTTCCATTCTTCTGCCGATAAGCTCTATTTCCCTCTTTAATTCGATAAACATTTTCTCACCGTTTTCTAAATTATTTTTTGTTACTATATTAGACATCCGGCTGGTATCAAGGCATGGTGTTATCGCCACGGCTCGCTTCGGACCGAACTAGCGGCGCTGAAAAGGCGGCGGTAAGCTAGTTAATAGGACAAGCCCATTATCCACTAAGCTAATTATGCTCAAATTCGTAATGTTGGTAGTCCGCTGGTTTCGCGCCGCAATTCGGTTACCCTCGCTTCGCCGGGTGCTGTTAACGGCGCTTCGCAAGTCGTTCGCTATCGATAACACCATGCCTCAACCGGGTTGCTGAACAGTTACTCAAGACGATAAACCGTTATCTCATTCTGACTACTGACTACTGATTATTAGACCGCTTCCGCCCGCCCGCAGCATTTCTTATATTTCTTACCGCTGCCGCATGGACAGGGATCATTGCGCCCAATCTTAT
This sequence comes from Pelotomaculum sp. PtaB.Bin117, assembly GCF_002067195.1. NCBI lineage: Bacteria > Bacillati > Bacillota > Clostridia > Eubacteriales > Desulfotomaculaceae > Pelotomaculum > Pelotomaculum sp. PtaB.Bin117. The sequence continues at coordinate 4,717 of NZ_MVQM01000067.1, forward strand.
TTTCCCTGCGCACCGGCTGTTTCGGTCCTTCCTCAGCGTAGCGGTTTTCAACAACCTGCCGTTTTTGCCGCTGCTCCGGCTGGACCACATTCACCCGGAAAATGTAACGCACCACATCGTCCTGGATGGAGTCAATCATGTTTTGAAACATTTCATATCCTTCAAACTTATACTCCACCAGAGGGTCTTTCTGGCCGTATGCCCGCAGACCGATGCCCTCCCGGAGTTGATCCATGGCGTCCAGGTGATCCATCCATTTTTCATCAACAATGCGGAGCATAACCACCCGTTCGATCTCCCGCATCATTTCCTCGCCCAGCTCTTGTTCCCTGGCTTCGTACATTTCCTTTGACCGCTCAATCAGGAAGGACTGCAATTCATTGCGTCCCATTTCTGCCAGGTCTTCCGGCGCCAATCCGGAATTTGGCAGGAAGATTTGCTCGGCGTGCTCCAGCAACCCCTTTAAATCCCATTCTTCGGGGTAAACCCCTTCCGGGGCATAAGTGGTTACGGCCCGCTCAACCACGGCGCCAATCATTTCCATGATATTCTCTTTGAGATTGCCCCCGGTAAGCACCTGGCGGCGCTGCCTGTAGATCAATTCACGCTGCTGGTTCATTACATCATCGTATTGGAGCACGTGCTTGCGGATATCAAAGTTCCGGTTTTCCACCCTTTTTTGGGCAGTTTCAATCGACCTGGTGATCATCGCATGCTCGATCGGCATGTCTTCTTCAATTCCCAACCGGTCCATGATGCCTGAAATATTATCGGAGCCGAAAAGGCGCAACAAATCATCCTCCAGGGCGCTGTAAAATTGACTTGAGCCAGGGTCGCCCTGGCGGCCGCAACGGCCCCGGAGCTGGTTGTCAATGCGCCTGCTTTCATGCCGCTCCGTGCCCATTATATGTAGCCCGCCCTGTTCGACCACCAGCCGCCTTTCTTCCTCTGACTGTTTACGGTATTTTTCCAGCAGCACCCGGTAAACGGGGTCATCCGTCCCAGCCGGCACGGAGGCTATCTCCCCGGCAGCTTCAAACTCGTGGCCCTGCCTGCGCAATTCATACCGCGCCAGAAATTCCGGATTGCCCCCAAGCAGGATGTCGGTGCCGCGGCCGGCCATGTTGGTGGCGATAGTCACCGCTCCCAAACGTCCCGCCTGCGCCACGATCTCCGCTTCTTTGTCGTGGAATTTGGCGTTTAACACCTGATGGTTAATATTTCTCCGCCGGAGCATGCTGCTGAGGATCTCAGATTTTTCAATAGATATCGTGCCGACCAGTACCGGCTGCCCCCTGTCGTGCCTGGCCGCTATTTCTTCGACAACCGCGGCAAATTTAGCCTGCTCCGTTTTATAAATAACGTCCGGCAGGTCCTTGCGGATCATCGGTTTGTTGCTGGGTATCACTACCACATCCAAACCGTAAATCTTTTTGAATTCCTGTTCCTCGGTTGCCGCCGTGCCGGTCATACCGGCGAGCTTGTCATACATCCGGAAGTAGTTCTGAAAAGTGATGGTTGCGAGAGTTTGGGACTCCCGTTCGATCTTGACTCCCTCTTTGGCTTCGATAGCCTGGTGCAGACCGTCGCTGTAGCGCCTGCCGAACATCAACCGGCCGGTAAACTCATCAACAATGATCACCTGCCCGTCCTTCACCACATAGTCCCGGTCCCGTTTCATCAGCCCGTGGGCTTTTAAGGCCTGGTTCAGGTGGTGGGTAAGCTCAACGTTTTTATCGTCATACAGGTTCTCAACGCCAATCATTTTTTCCACCTTGGCCACTCCGGACTCGGTAATGGTCACAGTGTGCGCCTTTTCGTCGACATTGTAATCGGTTTCCCGCACCAGCCGGGGAACGACTTTGGCGAAAGTAAAGTACAAGTCGGTAGATTTCTCCGCCTGCCCGGAAATAATCAACGGGGTCCTGGCTTCGTCTATTAATATGCTGTCCACTTCATCCACGATGGCATAGTTTAGCTCACGCTGCACCAATTGGTCGGGATGCTGGGCCATATTGTCCCGCAGGTAGTCGAACCCAAACTCATTATTCGTGCCGTAAGCAATATCGGAGCGGTAAGCGCGCCTGCGGTCCTCCCATTCCAAGCCGTGCAGCACCAAGCCCACGCTTAAACCCAGGTAGCGGTAGATCTGGCCCATCCACTCGCTGTCACGGCGGGCCAGATAGTCATTCACTGTAATTACATGAACTCCTTTGCCGGTGAGAGCATTCAGATAAACCGGCAAAGTAGCCACCAGGGTTTTACCTTCACCTGTTTTCATCTCGGCTATACGGCCCTGATGCAGCACAATGCCGCCCAGCAGCTGCACGTCAAAGTGCCTCATCCCCAATACCCGCCGGGAAACCTCTCTTACCACGGCGAAAGCTTCCGGCAGGATATCATCCAAAGTCTGTCCTTGCTCCAGGCGTTCGCGGAAAAGCGCGGTCATGCCTTTTAATTCTTCTTCCGGCATCGCAGACATCTTTGGTTCCAGGCTGTTGATCTTATTAACAACATGCTGCAGCTTTTTTACTTCACGGGCATTATCATCAAGCCAGTTTTTAATAAACCCGAGCACTTTATATCACCTCATTATTCAGCATTCAGTAGTCAGCATTCAGAATATATCGAGACAACAAACAAACCATTCTCTTATTCTGACTCCTGACTCCTGACTCCTGACTCCTGACCAGGTTGCACCTCATCATTTTATATCAAATAATTATACTTGATCATTATCAACACCGTCAATTATAGTATTTTATTCCAAATAATGAGCGCCCCTGGAGAGGCGCTCTGTTAAAACAACAATCAATTTTGATAAATTTAGAACTCCGGCTCGATAATTCCGAAATTCCCGTCCTTGCGCTTGTAAACTACATTGACTTGCTCGGTTTCAGCGTTGGAGAACACAAAAAAGTTATGCCCAAGCAAGTTCATCTGGAGAACAGCTTCTTCCACCGGCATCGGTTTGATCGCAAAACGTTTGGTCCTAACCAGCTTGGGCGCTTCCTCTTCGGTGTCGTCAGCGGCAGAAGGCTTCTGCGCACTCATTACCCGGATACCCCTTTTTTGCAGCTTTCCTTTGTATTTTTGAATTTGCTTCTCAAGTTTCTCCACCACCAGGTCGGTAGAAGTATACATGTCTCCGGTGCTTTCTTCACCTCTCAAGATCATCCCATTAACCGGTATGGTTACTTCAATGCGGTGGGAATCTTTCTCAACAGTCATTGTCACCTGAGCGTCACCGAGGTTGTCTATAAATCGATCCAGCTTGCCGACGCGTTTTGCGACATAATCTTTCAATGCGTCCGTCACTTCAATATTTCTGCCGCGTACTTGCACCTTCATAAAACAACCCCCTTTTGATATGTCCTAATACTATTATTCCCCAACTTGGCGAAAATTCCTGCTATAATTCAACTCGCCTACGGCGACCGCCGGGGAGTCTTGGGCAACTAATCACCGCTTACCACCCCTGTGAGCAATAAGCAAAAACCCCAGACTTGCTGGGGTAAACCGAAAGTTATCATAACTTTAGTATAATTTATATTTTAGTAAAATTTATATTTTTAAAACGTTGGCCGCCTGAGGACCCCGGGCGCCTTCGACAATATCGAATTCAACCTTTTGTCCTTCATTTAAAGTCTTAAAACCTTCTTCCTGAATCGCTGAAAAGTGAACGAACACATCCCCGCCGTCTTCTCTCTCAATAAACCCGTAACCCTTTTCTTGATTAAACCATTTAACCTTACCTAACACAAACATACCTCCTAGAAAACTTAATTCCGTGTGTCTTTAGCTCACGTAAAGTCATGTTAACATAGGGTTATGAGATTGTCAAGCCTTTCATAACATCCCACTACTATACATATATCTCATCTTTGTCGAAAAAAACCTTGCGGAAAGTTCTTTGTTTAGAAGTTTCTGTTGATAATGTGGATAAGTCTGTTAATAACTAATAAAATCAGCCCTTAAAGTGTGGGTAACTAATTCTCCCCAATAAAAAAATGTAAATCTATGTTATTTGTTGGCATGTTTTTTGTAGAATTTTAGGAATACCTACCGGTGGCAGCCGTGATAACGAACACCTGTCCCGCCCCCGCCTGTTTAACCGCTGCGGCGGCAGATGACATTGTACTGCCGGTAGTGAAAACATCATCAACAATTAGGATATTTTTACCTTGAAGATATCGCGCGTCTGTCACATGAAAGGCGTTTATTAAGTTAATTTCCCGCGCCGCCCTGGACAGCCCGGTCTGGGAAGGTGTATCCATAATTTTAGCCAGCGCGCGACCGTTCACCGGTATTTTCAATCTGACGCCGATTTCTTTTGCCAGCAAGGCAGCCTGGTTAAATCCCCTTTGACGCAGCTTGTTACCTGACAGAGGCACAGGCACCACCAGATCTATATCGGCATATAAGGCATCTGACAACAACAGCTCGGCCATCAGCGAGGCCAGCGGCGCGGCCAGCCTGCGGCTGCCGCCATATTTAAAACGGTGGATGGCCTTTTTCAAGACCCCCTCGTAAGGTCCCGGCGCCCGGGCCGCAACAAAAGGCCAGCCATGTCTTTGGCATTCACCGCACAGGTAAAAGCCACCCGAGGTAACCGGCACGGCTTTTTCCGGCAAGCGGCCGCATATGCGGCAATGAGCCTCCAGGCGATAACCGTCCACTACTGCATGGCAAGCGCGGCATACTTCCACCCCTGAACCGTGAGCACCGCAAAAAGGACATTCCGGCAGCGGGGGAAAAAGCAAATCAAGCAGACTATCCCATAACCCTGAAATCACCGGCACCCCCTTTATTTCCGGGGTAACCCAATAATCGAAACAGCTGCGGAAACAACCCGGTTCCCGCCATCCTTTTTAGCCTTATCCAAGGCGCGCTGCGCGGCCTTGAACAAGCCCGCCGCGTCGCCGGCGTCCTGTGGAAACTCCGCCGCTCCTATGCTGACGGTGATTCTCGCCTGCTTTCCGGCCTCTCGCAGAAAATAGTGCTCCTCGATTTCATCCCTTATACCGCCGGCAATGTCCATCAGGCGCCGGCCACTCGCGCCCGGCAGGATTACAGCAAACTCATCCCCGCCGTAACGCGCGGCAAGGTCATCTCCGCGCGTGGCGCCTTTAATGATCCCGGCCAGTTCGGCCAGCGTCCAGTCCCCCGCCGCCCGGCCATAGCGGTCGTTAAAAGCCTTAAACCGGTCCACGCCGATAATCATCAGTCCGGCCGCTACGCCGCTTCCGCCGGCTGTCCCGCATATCTCCGAGGCGGCATGGAAAAGAACTCCCGAATTTAACAGTCCTGTTAAAACATCCAGTGACGCGGCATGTTCCAAACGGCCGGCAAGCACTGATTTCCCCACGGTTAGGGCTGCTTGTCCGCCAAGCACGGCCATAATGTGCAGGTGTTTTTCGTCAAAAACCATGGGCCTGCGATCACCCAGGACAATAACTCCTAATTCTTCCTCACCGGATAATAACGGGATAATTAACAGCGAGCGCATTATCTGGCACAAACCGGCTTCATTCCTGGTACGTGAATCGGTTCTGCAATCGGATATGATTTCGGGCTTTCTATCCGCTATTGAGCAGCCGGCGATCCCTTCACCGCTGTATACCTTGGTTTGGCTAAGATGCTTGGAGTACGGCCCGGTTGCCGCAACCGGCGCAAAGGAATCTCTTTCACCGGAGCGTAGGTAAGCAACTCCTGAATGGTAAGGAAAAACCTTTCCCGCTCTTCTCAAGATAAATGCCAACAACTCGGCCGGTTCAGGATTCTTCTCTAAAATAGTGGCCACATCATAGAAAGCTTTCAGTTCCCGGTTGGCCACGTGAAGGTGAATATAATGACGCATGATTAACTGAAGCGCCAGCACGGAAGAGAACAGCAGCATGATCCCGGTTAAGCCCGTATATATGTATATCATGGCAATCAAAAGCCCCAGGGGAACAGTAAACAGATAGGTCAGACTATCCCACTTAACCGCGTCCAGCCAGGCCGGACCGGGATAATACCGACGCTTTGGCAAGAGGTAAAAGTAAATCAACAGGTGATTGATTCCCATGTAGCAGACAGTGAAAGCAGCTAAAGGTAAAATTTCCGCAAAACCTGACAAACCCAGCCGGCCGCCGCTAAACTGATAAATATGGCCGGCCGCGACAGCCGCCAATACATACTGCCCGGCATTGAAGACAGTAGTGCGAACCGGATTGCCCCGGTTGGCTATCCCTTGACCGAAAAGTGTTGACAGGCCGGAAACCCAGGCGGTTGCCGCCGGGCCAAAGATTAAATAAGCTGACAGGACCAGGGCGAAGCCGCCTGAAAGCTGCCCGTGGGGAAAAGATACAGCCAGCCACTCGGACAGCACGCCCAGGAGAACAATAGACAGCAATTCCCGCACCCGGTCCAGATCCAGGGCTGGGAAAAGGAGGTACAACTGCCAGGCCGCCAGGCCGACCACTAGCCATACATACAGGATATGCACAATACTTCTCGGTCGCAAGTTAATTCCACCTCAACGCTTATTTCGACAAAACGTTGAATTTACCTGCACTGTTAGGGGATAAATGGAAGAATAACGGCGCACGCAGCAGATCTTTACCTGCTAAACCTCTAACGTCAAATTGCCGCGTGTGCGAAAATCCGTTGGCATCCCCGTTTGATTCCATGTTTTTCGCGGCCTTCACGGACAACAATTCAAAAGGGTAATATCTTTGTAAACAGCTCAGTATTTCCAATGTTTTATCGCAAGAACCATCGTCCACCACCCGTACTTTTATCCACGGTGTATTTTTGATCAGGTAAAAAATTTTACGAATAAAACCCTCCACCCATGGCTCCTGATCCTTGACAATAATAACCACCGTTCTTGTGCTCTTGTGAACAGTTTGACAACTCCTGTTGAAAAAAATCCTGAAAAGAAAGACAAAGCCCGCCGCGGCCAGCATTGCCAATGATACCAAAAGCAAGTTCACATTTTTCACCCCCGGCCTTTACTGCACCATATGCAGGATATCCGCCAGGGGTGATTACTCAGAATTCAGAATTAAGAATAGATGTTTTATCGTACCGAAATATTCTGAATTCTATTTTAATCCATATAATAATAAGGCCAGGCTTCATGAAGGCCTGACTACTAAAAATAGACATCCATACCAATAACGTGTTTACAGCAGATGATAAAAAAAATTTTTCAGAGAGAGTAAAAGTCAGCAGTCAGAATATGAGAACCGTCTCTAAACATTCTTAATTCTGACTCCTGACTTCTGGCTCCTTAAGTATATGTTAACAACACTCTCAAGACTTACCGTGCCGAAACGGGCTCTTATTTTAAACCGGCGTCCCGCCTCAACGCTTCGGCCTTGTCGGTGCGTTCCCAGGGCAGATCGAGGTCATTTCTGCCGAAATGTCCGTAGGCGGCCAACTGCTTGTAAATCGGCCGGCGCAGGTCCAGATCTTTGATAATAGCTGCCGGACGCAGATCAAAGTGCTCGCCTACCAGCTTAACCAGGGTCTGCTCGTCTATCTTGCCTGTGCCGAAAGTATCAACCATTATTGAAACCGGACGGGCTACGCCAATAACATAGGCAATTTGCAGTTCACACTTATCCGCCAGCCCGGCGGCTACTATGTTTTTGGCGACATACCGGGCGGCATAGCTGGCTGAGCGGTCCACCTTGGTGGGATCTTTACCCGAGAAGGCTCCGCCTCCGTGACGGGCCATCCCGCCGTATGTGTCCACAATGATTTTTCTTCCGGTGAGGCCCGTGTCCCCCTGCGGCCCGCCGATAACAAAACGGCCCGTGGCATTTACCAGGTAACGGGTCGAATTGTCGAGCAATTCAGCCGGAATAATTGGTTTTATTACCTGTTCCAGCGTATCCTTGCGGATCTCCTCCAAGGTTGCTTTAGGATCGTGCTGGGTGCCGATCACAACGCTGTCCACCCTTACCGGACGGCCGCCTTCGTATTCTACTGTCACCTGGGATTTTCCGTCCGGCCGGAGGTAGGGAACCAACCCGCTCTTGCGGACTACCGACAGCCGCTTCGCCAGGCCGTGGGCCAGGGATATAGGCAGCGGCATCAATTCCGGCGTTTCATTCGTGGCATAACCGAACATCATCCCCTGGTCGCCGGCGCCGGTGGCATCCAATTTATCTCTACCTTCCGCGCTGTCGCGGGTTTCCAGGGCGTGGTCCACGCCCTGGGCGATATCACCGGACTGCTCGTCGATAGAGGTGATTATCGCGCAGGTATCACAGTCAAAGCCGTATTTCGCCCGGGTATAGCCGATCTCACGGACAGTTTCCCGGGCTACTTTGGGAATATCCACGTAACAGTGGGTCGTAATTTCACCGCTTACCAGTACCAGACCGGTAGTAACCAAGGTCTCGCAGGCTACCCGGGCCAGTGGGTCATTTTGGTAAATAGCGTCAAGAACCGCATCCGATATTTGGTCGGCTATCTTATCCGGGTGTCCTTCAGTGACTGATTCAGATGTAAATAACCGCTTGGCCATCATCATCACTCCTTATCTTAGTACAAGCCTCAAACATAAAATTAAACCTCCGGAGCAGAGGTTTGCGTCGGATGCCATGAGCATTTCCTCCGTCTTAACAACAAACCGGAAACTACAGTACATTTTAACAATACCGGGAGAGAAATGTCAACAAATACCGACCTTATAACAAACGTTGGAACCATATATCTTATTGAGGCTCTACCTCAACCAGCACAGTATGAACGCCAATTTTTTTTATTCTTTCCCACGGCACCTCCACATCCTTGCCGGCTGGAATAAGCCCGAAATATTTTCTGCCGCTTGAAAGCACTAATGAAAGCACTCTTCCGCTCTCCAAGTCGATATAAACGTCTTTCACCACCCCCATTTTCGCGCCGTCCACCATATTTACAGTGTCCCTAAGACCCAGTTCAGATATTTTAAACAGCATACCCGGCACCCCCTTACACCAGGGTATGCCCGCCGTTCTTTAAAGGTTCACAACTCTAACATGGATAAATTTGAATAATACTAATCTTTTTGTCTTCCGCCGGTAAAAACCGCCATAAGATAATTTCGCAGAATGTATAATTCCTCGATCTTGAGAATCAAAGCAGCGGCTATGAATACCGCCACACCCGCCGCAACCGAGCTCCCAACCTGAACAGCCAGGCCAAGCTTGCCATGCGGGCTAAATAAACCGGTTAAGACATCATTGAGGCCATAACTGGCTGCGGCCATCAACGCGGAAGCGGCCAAAACAGGCAGGGTAAATCTGATCAAACCGGTCCATCGCAGTGGTTTCACCTTTTTTTCAATAAAGAACATAAATAAAGCAGTACCGGTCAACGAGGCAAGCGAACTGGCCAAAGCCAGTCCGCCATGCTGCAGAAACCTGGTCAATAACAGACTCAAGCCGAGATTGACCAGTACGGTAGCCAGAGTAATTTTTACCGGTGTTTTGGTGTCCTGCAAGGAATAAAAAGCCTTGGTCAGAATAGCATTGGCAGCCTGCCCGGCCAGCCCGACGGAATAAAAAAGCAAGGCGGCGGCAGTCATTTCCGTTGCCCGCTGGTCAAAGGCCCCGCTCTTGTACAGCAAACTTACTATCGGATATCGCAATACGATCAAGCCGATGCTGGCGGGAACCATCCCCAGAATCAATATTCTGAGCAACCTGTTTAACGAAGCAGAAAACTCTTCGCGCTCCCCCGCCGTCACAAGTTTGGTGAGTGTTGGGAAAACCGCTGTGCCCAATGCCAGCACAAAAAGGCTGATCGGAACCTGAACCAGCTTATTGGCCAAACTGAGGGCCGTGATAGTCCCCTCGGGCATACCGGAGGCAATATTTTTCTCAATCAATATATAGGCCTGGTTGACCGTGAGTCCTGCCGCAGCCGGCAAGATCAGGCTAAAAACCTGTTTCACGCCGGGGTGACTGAGATCCAGCGCCGGCTTATACCGGTATCCGGCGCGGAGCAGGGCCGGCACCTGCATTAAAGCCATCGCCGCCATGGCTATCACCGTACCTACGGCCAAGCCGTGTACTCCGTAAAAACTGCCCAGGGTGACGGCGCCCAGGATGATTACCACGTTATTTACCGCATTCGAAGAAGCCGGTATCCCAAATATGTTATTTGCGTTTAATAAGCCGGCAAAGAGTGAAGCCCACCCCGCAAAAAGCAGCAAGGGAAACATAATCCGGGCAAGACTGGCGGCGAGGTTTGCCGTCTGTCCCGGTAAATTCCAGGCGATCAGCTTGACAATGCACGGGGAAAAAACCATGCCTGCCGCTGCGATTAAAATGAACACCACGGTTACAGCGTTAAAAACAGTATTAAAAACCTTCCAGGCTTCCTGTTTTTTTCCTTTTGTCGAATATTCAATAAATACGGGCACCGTTACCGCCGCCAGCGCCCCGCTGATAATATAGAAAAGCAGATTTGGCGCCGTGAGAGCCACCAGGTAGGCGTCGGAGGCACCAGTGGCGCCAAACTTATGGGCAATTACACTATCACGCAGCACCCCCAGCAATTTTGACAAAGCACTAAAAAAAGCGATTAATACGGTAATATTGAAAATCATCTTGCCGGTCGTTGTTTTTTCCACATTCTCACCCTTCGTTGAGGGGAACGTTTGTGCCTTTACAGCGCCGGATGATTCTTTCTGCTCCCCGCCGGCCATCAACCTTCCAGTGTTCATAATTTGTATTATAACAGATTCGCCGTATAAAGACATAAATATAAGCCTGTAGCCGCGCAAAGTTTAAATTCTGGTTGAATGAAGGTATTATGTTGATAATGTCGAATTTTTGATTATGGATAAACATTTTATATTGGGGGATGCGTGTATGCCTAGCAATAACAAACCAATCAAGGTGGCAATTTTAGGAGGCCCCGGAACGGGTAAAACGACCCTCTGCAAGCAACTGGACGTAGATTACAGTCTCGCAGGCTACATATCATCCATCTGTGAGGAATTCACCCGCGAGTACATTGTCAATTACGGGGTGCCCACGAATATTTTCGAGCAATTCTTGCTTTATGAAGGACAAAAGAAAAGGGAGGAGCATTTGAAGCATAGCGATATTATTTTTTGCGACAATGCCACAATATTGTGTTACGTTTATGGAATTCTTACCTGCAATTTCAATAACAGAAAGGAAAAATATGCCTTACTGAAACTATATGAGTGGGCCATGCGGGATTTGAACGAATATGAAATATTTTACATACCCAGGGAAATTAGGCTGGTCGATGATGGCGTGAGATATCAAAATTTAGAATTTGCTTTGGAGGTAGACAAGAAAATCATAGATTTCTTGAGCATAATGAATATTAACTATGTTGAGGTAAAAGGCAATATGACTGAGAGAGTCAGCATTGTTAAAAACAGTCTTAACCTGCCGCCCAAAAATGCGGCAGAGAACTCAGGTCCGGATGCTGCCCGGGGAAGTACCTGTTAATAAGGAAAGCCCGGCTCAGCCGGGTTCAGTATATCTAAGACAATGATCACACATGCCCGTCAATCTCTTTGCCCAGATGCGCATTACCTGGATCACCCGGCAGCTCTTGACTGGGTGATGCTCCGTTATCTCTGGATTTGCGTAGAACATTTATTTTCTCTTCCTTTTTCAATCTGATTTGCTGCATTACACGGTATGTTTCCGCGACATCCATAGGATTAGGGCTCATTCCAACACCCTCCCATCTTTCAGGCGAAAATAAAAAATACCCTCCAGAATAGCCGGGGTACTGTCACAGGAACTAAATTGTTCTTCCTGGCAACCCGGCTGTCGTAGCGCTGAGGCGCTTTAGACCCGTAGTTTTGCGTCCATAGTTTTCACTATGTTTGCCCTTTTCAGACAACTTATTTATACTAGACTTTGGACCTATTGTAAATAGGACTTTTGTCCCGCATTATGCTTTTAATAAGATATTCTTATATTTGAGTCATAATTTAAAACCAGCACTTCTTCGACGCTCCCCCGCTTGGCTGCCGCTGAATTTATCGGCCGCTTCGCCACAACCGGCATAATCTTATAGTCGGCGTAAAGTTCTTTAATAAAACTAGTCGCGGAATTGCTCAATAAGACCTTGCATCCTTTCTGCGTCAATTTGTCAACAGTCGCTTTGAGTCTTATTTGTTTGTTTTTATCAAACCCGCCTAAATAATACCCGGTAAAAGAGGCTGTGTCCGACACCGGATCGTAAGGCGGGTCAAAATATACAAAATCTCCCCGGCCGGCTGTTTCCACCGCCTCCTCGAAATCGGTGTTATATATGGAAATATCCGCGCTGTTCAAATACTCGCTGATAGCCTGCAAAGCCATCCTGTTAAATAAATTCGGATTTTTATAATTGCCGAAAGGGACATTGAAACAGCCCTGGCTATTTACTCTGAATAAACCATTATAGCAGGTTTTATTAAGATAAATTATTCTTGAAGCTTTTTTAACTGAAGATAGGTTGTTAAAGCGCTCCTTTTTTTTATCCAAATCTCTTATTTGGTAGTAATATTCCTTAGAATTAGCGTGTTTTGAGAGATCTTCAATCAACTCAGCCAGGTTGTCCCTGACAACTTTATAAACATTGATCAATTCATCGTTAATATCGTTTATTACAGCCTTATCAGGCTGAATATCAAAAAGAACGGCCCCCGCTCCGACAAAAGGCTCAAAGTATGTTTTGTAACTTAGGGGAATTAATCTTCTTATTTCCGGCAACAGCTGCCGTTTGCCGCCCGCCCATTTTAAGAACGGTCCAAGCAGCTTATTTTCAGTCATTAGTTTTTTCACCGTCATACAAAGTATTTAAAACATACTTATTTTACTATTTTTCCACGTTTGCAAGCAATGTAAAGCCTGCAAATATCCCCGGATTGTTCTTACATAATGGGATTTAAGCAATCTTTCTTCATGTTAAACTAATGATATAATATAATCATTCAAAGGAAACGCTTTAGCCGGTAGTTTCAAGATCCATACTATACTTACTTCGGAGAGTGGTCTATTGCAGACGATTATGGTGGTTGAAGACGAATATTCAATTGCTCTTTTGCTCAAGGCTTATCTGGAGCACGCGGGCTTTAAGGTGCATGTCGCCGCAGACGGGGAAGAAGCGCTGTCCATATTTTCCGCAGTAAATCCCGCGCTGATTCTGCTGGATTTGATGCTGCCCGGAAAAGACGGATGGACGGTGCTGGATGAAATTCGCCAGCAAAGCAGCTGCCCCGTAATCATGGTGACAGCGCGCGGCGCCGTAGAAGACCGTCTGCATGGGTTTAAGCAGGGCGCCGATGATTACATCCCGAAACCTTTCGATCCGGATGAAGTTGTAGCGCGAGTCAAAGCTGTGCTGCGGCGGCCGGCCCGCCTGATTGAACCTGAACTTGTCCAATTCGGGAGCTTGATTGTGAGTTTTACCTCCCGCACTGTTTCGCTTAGAGGTACAACGATTTATTTTGCGCCGCGCGATTGGGAACTGCTGGCTTTTCTGGTTCGCCACCCAAACCAGGTATTTACCCGGGATAAGCTGCTGGATCATGTCTGGGGAGTGGATTACGAAGGGGGAGACCGCGCGGTGGATGTTTCGGTCAAACGCATACGGCATTTATTGCACGAGTGGCCGGCCAATGAGGGGGAAATTGTTACAGTACGGGGAACGGGCTATTTATTGCGCATATAGTTTTCAAAAAAAGTTAGCCATTTGTTCAAAATTTAGTCACAATAATCAGTTAGACTGTTACTAGGTGGCTTTACAGGAACGATTTTCATATTAAGTTCAATTGAGCAAATTCTGCGCATTCAGTGTCCGTATTCGGCAGGGATACCGGAAGCTATGTTAAATGTTTCCTTAATTTATTACCCAAGGGGGAAAGTATCTTGGCAGACACTCTTAGACCTGACATAAGCAAGCTCAATTTTCTTGTCCAGTTTATAAAAAGAAAAAAGCTGCTGCTTGGGATAATAATAATTACGGCAGCTACGCTGGCAGGATTCTACATAATGACAACACGCAAAAGCACACCGGGAAATTACCTTACCGACACCGTTAAAAAAAGCACTATCACCAGCTCTATTTCAGCCAGCGGGACAATCGAACCGGTAAGCACGGTTTCCCTAAGTTTTAAGAACTCCGAAATCATTAAAGACATCTATGTCAAAGTAGGCGACCACGTGACCACCGGTCAGATTTTAGCCGAACAGTATACCGACAACCTGGAGGCATCGGTAATCCAGGCTACAGCCAGCTTGAAAGGAAACACCGCCAAGCTGGAACTGTTGCAGAACGGTTCCACCCAGGAAGATTTGGATAAAGCCGCAGCAGAAGTCCAAATGGCCCGGGGGAACTACGACCTGGCGAAGTCCACTTTGGAGCGCTACCAGCAGTTATATCAGGAGGGGGCGATTGCCAAAGCCGATCTCGACAAGTACAACTCGGAATTTATTAATGCCGAAGGTAATTTGAGAAAGGCCGAGAACTCCCTAAGGTCACTGCAAGCCGGCAATCGCGCGGAGGATATTGAAGCGGCGGTCGCCCAGGTAGACAGCAGTGAGGCGCAGTTAAAACTGGCTCAAAACGACCTTTCGGGAGCCAAGATGTTCAGTCCCATCGAAGGCACTGTCAGCGCGGTTAACGGCGCCGTCGGCCAGCGGGCGACGGCCAATAACAATAACACCAGCGGCGGCGGGTTTATCGATGTAATTTCAGAAGCGCTGCAGTTAAAGGCTCAGGTTAACGAAGCAGATATTGGTAAAGCCATAGTCGGCCAGAAAGTTGAATTCACAGTGAACTCCTTTCCGGACAGAACTTTCAGCGGCAAGCTAAGCAGCATTTCTCCACAGGCATATACCCTATCAAACGTGCAGATTTATGATGTCATCATTCAGCCGGACCAAAACTACCAAGAACTGAAGGCAGGTATGCCCGCCAATGTTCAAATCATTATTGACCGGCATGAGAATGTTCTCACCGTCCCCAAAGGAGCCGTTACTTATGCAGTCACTTATTTAAGTAAAATGAGACAAGCAGGTTCCCCGGTGCCGGAAGAAACCGGCGGCACCAGCGGCAGCCAGCGGCAAAACCGCCAGAGAACCGGCGGGGGCAGCAGCGCCGGGGCCGGGAACGATGGAGGCAGCAATGCTGATGCTTCAAGCGTACCGGCAAGCTACCAGGAACAGCAAACCACGGTTCTTGTTATGAACAACTCCGGCATTCCCTCTCCGCAACGCGTGGTTTTAGGACTGTCGGATCTGAGCAATTATGAAATAATTAATGGTTTAAGCGAAGGCGACAAAGTGGTGATTGGCGCTTTAAATCAGACAACTACCACTACACAGGGCAGCCAGGGCGGCAACCCGATGATGATGGGCGCGCCGCGGGTGACAACCGGAGGCGGAGCCAGGCGCTGATTATAAGCCGGCGAAATAAATCTGGGTGGTGGCATATTTGCCGGAAAATAAAGTGATCGAATTAAAAACTATCAAAAAAGTATATACCATGGGGGCATCGCAGGTTAACGCTTTAAGAGGCATCGACCTGACCGTCACCCGGGGAGAAATGGTGGCGATTATGGGCTCCTCCGGCTCCGGCAAAAGC
>NZ_MVQM01000068.1:0-32776 GCF_002067195.1 Pelotomaculum sp. PtaB.Bin117
CCTGGTGGAAGCCAGTATTGCATCTCACTCACCCCGATAAAGGTATTCGGCGATTTGACCGTCCAATTTTTTTATGACGCCAAAATGGTGTTTCCAACCGATCTCTTTCTTGCCTACACATATGGTACAGGTTCCAATAGGTGGGTTTCCTTTTAGATATAGCTTATCTGAATCGATCTCTTCTGATTGTTTAATCAGTTCGTAAAGACGGTGCAAAGAGGTGCCCTGCAAAGCGTTAGTTTCAATTAGAATCAGATTCGGATGCACGTCTTTTATTTTTTGGATTAAGACTTCCCGCTCAGCCTGGCTGACCAGGTCTATTTTGGTGACAACGGCGATGTCGGCGAGGCTAACCATGGCGCCCATTTTTTCAGGCGCGTGAATCCCGGATATGGAACTGAGGACAATTATCCCCAAGCCTTGATTTAAATAGGGCGAGCAGCGCAGACACAACCCCGCGCTTTCCACGACAAACAGGTCCGCATGCTTGCTTTCCGCCCATTCAACAGCGTCTCCCAGTACCATCACCCCGGCGTGGTCGGGGCATAAATCACCGGAATAGATCTTTTTTGTTAGAATTTTGAATTCCCTGCCCAGTTCAATGTCCTCATAAGCTTTCACTACGTCGATTTTTAAGAAAGCAATGGTCATCTCATCTTTAAATCTTCTTACAATTTGTTTGGTTAGGGAAGTTTTACCCGCTGACGGGGGACCGGCTATTACCAAAAGTTTCAAAAAAACACCTCCATAATTAATTCAAGCAAAGTTAACCTTGATCAGGTCTTTGGTAATCTCATCTCCCGCTCTTAACTTTTCCCTGATAAATCCCACCTGCTTATCCAGTTCCAAAAGGTTTGCGGCGGCCTTTGTTTCAAATTCATTCTGACTGAGAACTTTTTTTACCGCGCCATTTTCCATAATAATTCTCTTTTTAGATAAAAGGGCAATCACCGGGTCATGGGTGACAAAAATTATTATTTTGGAAGTGTTTTTAATAATGTCGATAACTTCTTGTTTGAAGATACCGGCGTTTTCGATCTCGTCCAGTAAAATTATCGGAGCCGCGCCGATCAATATGGCGTCGGCAATCAAAAGGGACCTCGTTTGCCCGCCTGACAGGACGGTGACTCTTGTCTCCCGGTCAATTTTTTCACCGGTAAATTTGTTGGCCAAGTCGATGGTCTCTATAATAACCTTTTCATCAATTATTTTTCTGGCTCTGGCATGAATCTTTAAAAATTCCATCGTGCTTAAATCGGTAAAGCATTTTGTATTCTGAGTGATCATAGCGATTGGTTTCATAGCGGGGTTGTATCTTATTTCATCGGACGGAATTTTTCCATTAATTAATATGCGTCGTCTGGTTGAGCTGTCCCCCTGGGCCAGCAGTTCAATGTCAGAAATTAAAGCGGTTTTTCCGCTTCCTGTCGGGCCCACTATGGATACGGTTTCACCGGCTGTTAAAGTCAGGTGTCGGTAATTTTCTTTGCCTCCTGCTTTATCCAAACCTGGAAGAATTGTAATTGTATTTATCATATCCTACCTCCTAGTAGTCTTTTTTACTATTACACCGTATTTTTATCCATATATAATATTAAACGACTAGTAGGTTTGCATATGCGGATTAATTATTTTATATGTTTAGATAATGTTAATGAAGTAATAGTCTTACATTGATAGTAAAAAAAGGGTAATGATAATATAAACATAAAAATCCCGGCATATGAATTACATCTGTAGCGGGCGGTATAGTTTTTTTAAATATATTGAATTTCATTTAAAATATTAACGGTAAACATACAATACAAGTAGTGGACTAGTGAAATGTATTTTGAAAAAATTACAAAGTATTTTTTGTATATGGATTATCCTGATCCCACGCTGCATATACCTATTCTAAAGGCTTGACAGGCAAGTTTGAAAAAGCGTATGTAAAAATCTTAACACGGGGTGATGAAAACTGCAGTTGCGATTAAACAGTGCCTGGCTGATCCTGGTTTTTGCGGCCGGTTTTTTAAGTTTGCTCTACCTCTGGTTTACCCTTTTCCCCGGGCGGGTGCTTCCGGAGGCGGGTTATTATTTTAGCGCTGAACAAATAAACCAGGGCCGCCAGTATAATATGATCCTGAGGCTGGCCTATATCTGCGGCTTTCTTGGGCAAGTGTCGTTTTTACTATGGCTGGTGTTCAGCGGCAGGCTAACGGACCTTTCGCGCTGGGTCCAACGTTTGACCGGGGATAATTATTGGGGCAGTCTTTTGCTGTTTTTTTTAATCATATGGCTGTCGTTGCAGCTGTTAAATATACCCTTTACACTTTACAGCGGTTATTTTTGGCAGCATCAATGGGGGTTTTCCACCCAAACTCTCGGAGCTTGGTGGGTGGATTACTGCAAAAGCGCCGGATTGGATTTGTTTCTATCTACAGCAGGAGTTGTTTTATTGTTCGGGGCTATTAATCGCTGGCCCGGTACCTGGTGGTTGGCCGGCGCCGCTATTGTTTCGCTCTGGCTTGTAATACAGACCTTTTTCTGGCCGGTGGTAATCGCCCCCCTTTTTAACCGGTTTACGCCGTCAAATGACCCGACGGTTCTTTCCATGGTCCATGAATTGTCCGAAAAAGCCCGGCTGCCAGTCGGGCAAGTGCTGATAATGGACGCAAGCAGGCGCACCACAAAGGCCAATGCTTATTTTACCGGCTTGGGACAGACGAAACGCATTGTATTATACGATACTCTGTTAGCCGATTACCCGCCCGATCAGGTTAAAGCCGTGGTGGCTCACGAAATGGCTCATTGGAGCCGGGGTCATATCATCCGGGGACTGGCCCTGGGCGTCCTGGGCAATATTTTCTTTTGGGGCCTTCTATTTGTGCTGTTGCGGACATCGGTAACTCAATTCACCCGTTACCCGCCGCATGTATTGGCGCTTATCCTGTTGTTCTTTTTACTGGCTTCTTTTGCCGGAAATCCGCTGCAAAATTATTTTTCCAGGGGTATGGAAGTGGAGGCGGACCATGTCGCGGTGTCTTTGACCGGAGATGTTCCCGCCGCGCTCCGGCTTCAGGTGGACTTGGCCGCCAGGAATTTATCCGACGTTGCGCCCCCCGCATTTATACACTGGTTCAGCTACAGTCATCCTTCCGCTCTGAACCGGATAAAAAAAATAAAGCAAGCCGGTGAGGATAGTTTATTTTCAGAACCATCAAGGTAATAATTCCTTTTTTTTGCTTTATTGTCGTGTTATAATGCTGCATGGGGATTTTTTACCATTTGGTTGTTTTTAATAATAAATCAGGTGCTTTTTCCGCGAATATTTCTACACCGGAGAGGCGCACTGCTGATAGAAAAGGGTGGAATATTTTTATCGGAGATTGAATGCATGAATGTTTTAATTGTTGGCGATTGATTTTATTAAAAAGGTTGCTGACGACACCAATCTGCTCAGTTTAAACGCCGCTATTGAGGCGGCAAGAGCCGGCGAACATGGCAGGAGCTTTGGCGTGGTGGCGGAAGAAGTCCGCAAACTGGCTGAAAACAGCGCCGCGGCGGCAAAAAATATTGGCAAGGTATTGAATGATACCGAAAACTCTATCAAAGGGTTGATTAATGGAATCGAAAAGACTGCCGTAATATCAGGTTTGGAAATGGGTAAATAAGCGCTCTGTCTATTTGGATAAAAAACGTGAACGGGGAGAGAACCTGTGCATACAGCTGACCGGACTATTGAAGAGTTTTTGGAACTGGTGCAAGTCGACAGTGTTTCCGGCAAGGAGCGGCGGATGGCCGACTTGCTGAAGAAGAAGCTGACTGCCCTGGGACTGGAGGTTTGGGAGGATGAGGCCGGTAAAAAAGCCAAGGCCGAAGCAGGCAACATTATCGCCAGGCTGCCGGGAACGGGAAAAGGGCCGGTATTGCTGCTCAGCGCCCATATGGATACCGTTGAGCCGGGCTGTGGGATTCGGCCCAAAGTGGAAAACGGGGTAGTCAGTTCCATTGGTGAAACAGTGCTGGGCGCGGATGACAAAGCCGGGATTGCGGCCATACTGGAATCCCTAAGGTTGGTTATAGAAAACGATATTGTCCATGGCGGCCTGGAGGCAGCGTTTACTATTTGGGAAGAAGGGGGTCTCTTCGGCGCGAAGAACCTGGACTATTCCCTGATCAGCGCACGGACTTGCTTCGTGCTGGACAGCGACGGGCAACCGGGCACGATTGTGACGGTTGCGCCGTCACATGACCGGATTGGCGCCACGGTCAGGGGCAGGGCGGCTCATGCCGGAATCAACCCTGAAGAGGGAGTAAACGCTATCCAAGTGGCGGCGCACGCCATAGCACAGATGAAAGTCGGCCGGATTGATCATGAAACAACCAGCAACATCGGCGTTATTTCAGGCGGTAAGGCAGTTAACATAGTACCTGACAGCGTCACGATCCAAGGTGAGTCCAGAAGTCTGAGCGCCGAGAAACGGATGCGGCAGACCGGGCAGATGCGCCGCGCTATCGAGGATGCGGCGGAGAAGTTCGGGGCACGCGCCGATATTGCAATAGAAACAATATATCCTGAATTCAACCTGCCGGAAGACTCTCCGCCGGTTAGAATAGCTGTGGAAGCGGCCAGGAATCTCGGACTGGAGCCCATTTTGGCAAAAACGGGCGGCGGCAGCGACGCGAACATATTCAACAGTAAGGGAATAGCAACAGCGGTACTCGGCATTGGCATGAAAAAAGTCCATACAACCGAAGAATACATAACGGTAGCCGATTTGCTTGAAAACGTCCGGTACTTATTCGAGATTATCAAGGTAGCGCAAAAAATAAAGTATTAGGAGTCAGAATAAAAATAATTTATCATTCTGAAATATTCTAATTCTGACTCCTGACTACGTGGGTTAGTTTAATATCTTACCGATCAATTCCTGGACAGTCCGGTACATGAGGGCGTATTCAGCCAACAATAGCCGGGCTTCTTTTATTTTTCCAAAAATGACAATACCATTTCGATGAGTGTATAATTGCATTTTTTTCTCCTTTCTGAAAATAATTGTAACTGAGGAGGAGTCAGAATTCAGGAGTCAGAATAAAGAATTTTCATTCCGAAATATTCTGACTCCTGGCTCCTGACTCTTGACTACTCAAGGTTAACTATATCTATGTTTTGCCGGAAAATAATATGAGAGTGAACCAGTCATAAAAAACGCGGCAAACCCATAAAAATTAAGCATGGACAGGTTTGGGGAGAGAGGGGGCAGGTTGTTTTGCTTAAAACGTTTTTTACGCTTTGGAAAAACTCCCTGCGCCGGCAGTGGCCTGTTTATTTTATTGTTATCTTAGTTTTTAGCCTGGGTTTGGCGGCGGGTTACGCCGGCGTGCAAAAGCTGCAGACCGATCAGACCGAGCAGCTGCAAACCGAGATAGATCTTTTTTTACAACATGCAAGTATGCTGGAAATAGATTTTCCCATGGCGGCGAGGAATGTCCTGTATAACGGGATGATTTTGGTTGCGGCAATCTATCTGCTGGGTCTCACGGTTATCGGTATTCCTTTGGTGCTGGCCATTCTTTTTGTCAGGGGTTTTGCCCTGGGATTTGCGATCGAGTTTCTGTCCGGGGAAAAAAGTATGCAAGACACAGTCTTAACCCTCGCAGCCGTTTTGCCTCATAATATTGTGATGATACCGGCCTTGCTGTTCGCGGGGGCCGCCTCACTTTCCTTCGCGTGGCTATTGTTTAAACGGTTTCATAACTCAAAAATAAAAGTGTGGCCCAGCTTTGTCGCTTATAGCTGGATGATGGTTTTGGTAATGGCTTGTTTCGCCGGCGCCGGTTTGGTGGAAGTTTACCTGACGCCGTTTTTGATCAAGGTCGCGGCCAGTTATGTGTTTTGATGTTTACAAAAAGGATTATCTGGTTTTGTGTGGAAGTAGAGTTAAAGGGACTCTGCTTTTTTATTGCGGCAAATTAATTCCTGGGAGCGTGAATATAAAATGATCGAGCTCCTTGACGAATACATTTACCATCTCGCGGTCGAGCGCGGACTTGCCGAAAACACACTGGTATCCTACCGTCTTGACTTGAACGGTTACCTGGAGTTCTGCCGGAAACGCGGGCTGAAATCATTGGAGCAGGCAGACAAGAATGTAATCATGTCATACCTTTTTCAACTGCAGCTGGAGGGCCGCTCTCCGGCGACTATTTCGCGCCGCCTTGCCGCGGCCAGATCTTTTTATAAGTATTTGGTCAGCGAGGATATCCTCCAGAAAGACCCGACTGCCGACTTGGAGTTTCCCAAACTGGCGCAAAAGCTGCCAAAGGTGTTGACGGTGGAAGAAGTGGATACCCTGCTTGGCCAGCCCTCGATTAGTGAACCGGCGGGAATCAGGGACAAGGCCATGCTGGAACTGTTGTACGCCACCGGCATCAGGGTTTCGGAGCTGGTTTCCCTTAACCTGGAGCACATTAATCTGGAAAGCGGTTTTATTCGCTGTTTCGGAAAAGGTTCAAAAGAGAGAATCATACCGGTGGGTGACGTGGCTGCGCGTTTTCTCAAAGAATACCTGAGCCGGGGCAGGAGCAAACTAACAAAGGCCGGCAACCCGCCCGCGCTGTTTGTTAACCAGCATGGGAGGCGGCTGACCAGGCAGGGCTTTTGGAAAATCATTAAAAAATATGCTTTAAAGGCGAATATAAAAAAAGAGATTACGCCCCATACATTCAGGCATTCCTTTGCCACCCACCTGCTGGAGAACGGCGCGGATCTCCGTTCGGTCCAAGAAATGTTAGGACACGCGGATATCAGCACAACGCAGATTTATACTCACTTGACGAAGCAGAGGATGAAAGAAGTGTACAACCGCAGCCACCCGAGGGCGTAAATCTATTAAGAAGCCAGTAGTCAGTATGAGAGAATAATAGTAGAGATAGTTATTGCAGTTGGGAGATGAAACTGTGCAGGTTAAAAGGGTATTATTGCTGATTATGGACAGCGTGGGGGTGGGAGAACTGCCGGACGCCGGGGAATACGGCGACGCCGGCAGCAATACCCTGGGCAACACGGCTAAAGCGGTCGGCGGACTAAATTTGCCCAACCTCGGATATCTAGGCCTGGGTAACATCATTAATGTTGAAGGAACGCCTCCGGTCCAAACCCCTGCGGCTTCCTACGGGCGCATGGCCGAGCGTTCCGCCGGCAAGGATACCACCACCGGTCACTGGGAGATGGCCGGCATCATCCTGGAGCGGCCTTTTCCGGTATATCCTAACGGTTTTCCGCCGGAATTGATCGAAATGTACGAAAAAAAGATCGGGCGGCCGGTGCTTGGCAATATAGCCGCCTCAGGTACGGAGATAATTAAGGAATTGGGCGAAAAGCACCTGGAAACCGGCTACCCGATCGTGTATACTTCCGCGGACAGCGTTTTTCAGGTAGCCGCCCACGAAGAGATAATCCCCATAGAGGAGCTTTATTCAATGTGCCAGACCGCGCGGGAAATGCTGGTCGGAGACCATGCCGTCGGGCGGGTTATCGCCAGGCCGTTTGTCGGGGAACCCGGCAGTTTCCGGAGGACGGCGCGCCGGCATGATTATTCATTAAAGCCGCCGGGCAAAACTGTGCTGAAGCTGCTGGTGGAAAATAACCTACAGGTTACCGCTGTGGGCAAGATTAATGATATTTTCGCGGGGGAGGGGATCAGCCGCGCGGTTGCCACCGCAGGCAACGTGGAAGGTATCGACCGGACATTGGAACTGCTGCGTGCTCCGGGGGAAGGATTGCTCTTCACCAACCTGGTGGATTTCGACATGCTCTACGGGCACCGCAATGATCCGGAAGGTTACGCCGCGGCTTTGGCGGAACTGGACCGGAGAATGCCGGAGCTGCTTAATGCCATGCGTGATGAAGACCTGGCGATTGTTACGGCTGACCACGGCTGCGATCCGACTACTTCCAGCACCGATCATTCCAGAGAGTATGTGCCCTTGCTGGTTTACGGCAAGGCGGTCAAGGCGGGAGTGAATCTCGGGGTGAGAGAAACTTTCGCGGACGTCGCGGCGACAGTGGCTGATATTTTCCGTTTGAAGACGACAGTGGGCAGGAGCTTCTGGACTGAGGTGAGGTGACCAGGTTGCGAGTCGTTGATCTAATTAACAAAAAGAAACAGGGCGGAAGATTAACCAGGGACGAGATTCGTTTCCTCGTTGAGGGATACACCGCCGGGATAATACCTGACTATCAAATGTCTGCCCTGCTCATGGCGATATGCTTTAAAGGCATGGATAAGAAGGAAATCGCGGATCTTACTCTTGCCTATGTTAATTCGGGAGAGCAAATAGATTTGACGGAAATCAAAGGGGTTAAAGTTGACAAGCACTCGACCGGCGGAGTGGGAGACAAGGTAAGCCCGATTATTATCCCGCTGGTTGCTTCGGCAGGTGTCCACGTGGCCAAGATGTCCGGCAGGGGCTTGGGACACACGGGTGGGACGATTGATAAGCTGGAGTCCATTGAGGGCTTTAAAACAGAGCTGTCCAGGGATGAATTCATCCATAACGTGAATATCTATAAAATGGCGATAGCGGGTCAAAGCGCGAACTTGACTCCCGCCGATAAAAAAATATACGCCTTGCGGGACGTTACCGCCACAGTGGACAGTGTTCCCTTGATCGCCGCCTCGGTGATGAGCAAGAAGATTGCCTCAGGGGCCGATGCCGTGGTGTTGGATGTTAAAGTCGGGTCCGGCGCTTTCATGAAGTCTCTGTCCGAGGCTAAAGAACTGGCTGAGACAATGGTTGAAATAGGCAAATCTCTGAACAGAAAGACAATAGCCGTTGTCACAGACATGAGCCAGCCGCTGGGGCGCGAGGTCGGCAACGCGAACGAAGTTAAAGAGGTTATTGAAGTATTGAAAGGCCGGGGCGCTCCCGACCTAGCCGTTGTTTCCCTTACGATAGCCGCGCACATGGCCGTGCTGGGCGGGGCTTATCCGGACTTTGACAGGGCATACAGCGCTTTGGAGCAAGTGATCAAGTCCGGTAAAGCTGTGGAGAAACTGAAACAACTCGTCACAGTCCAGGGCGGCAATCCTGATGTTATTGAACACCCCGAAAAGCTGCCGCAGGCAAAATATCATTTTGCGGTTAAAGCCGCGGGTGCAGGGTATGTGACGGCTATCAACGCCGAAGCCGTGGGAGTATCGGCGATGCTGCTGGGGGCGGGTCGAAAGAAGAAGGATGACCGCATAGCGCACTCCGCGGGCCTGACGATGGTCAAGAAGATAGGGGATAAAGTCAATACAGGCGATACCATTTGTATTTTGCACACGGACGTGGAAAATTGTAAAGAAGCTGAGAATACGGTAAGAAGCGCGTATTCTTTAAGTGACACTGAACCGGAACCGATTAATTGCGTATATGAAGTCATTCAATAGCGGAAGTTTAGTTTATGAGTGATTGCAATGCCAGCGAACGGCAGCCCATACTTTAATTTTAGATTCATATACCACTTTGCGCTCCCATCCATTTCTGATAATTCTTATTATTATCCTCCTGAAAGTCATTATAAGTCATTTGTGCCATAATTGTTTTATCCTATTCCGCATAAGCCTTAACAGCTTCAATGTTTACCCACTGAATAAGCTTATCCCTTTTCACTTCTCCCCATATCATTTTCTTTGAAGACAATAAAGTGTCGGCGGTAGCCCCAACAAAATTTTATAGGATATTTCCCTTCGTTTCATTACTTAATAATAATAGATATAATACAATAAAAAATTTAATTTTGTTATTTCTAATTAAGTTGAGTTATGTTATAATCTCCATGACTATAAATATATTTAATCTATGTCCATAGGTATAAGCGCTTGATTTTCAAAGCGGAGGGTTAATCGCTTCTAAACAGCATTCAGAAGGACACAGGATGTTTTCTTTTCTCACATGAAACAGATGAGAACATTTTGAATAGGACTTGCTCCGGAATTTTTTAATTCATCAATTAGTCAGGCAAAATCTTTAACATTAATGAAAGGAGGCTGAAAAAATTCCGGTCATGAAGGATTAGCTAATAGTGAGGCTTCTAACGACTATTATTACTTAAGAGGGGGGGTAAAATGCTGTTAAATCTATTGGGATAGAAGGAGCTAGAGTGTTTCCTTCCGAGCATCCCAGGGTAAGCATCCGGAAGCCGCCTACATATTTAACATGGTCATAGACCCTGCCAGCAATTAAAAAACCTTGCTTCCACCCCGGCTGAATAGCGAGACACCAAAAAAGAATACTTTCACATGTTGGAGGAATTATAAAATGATTAACGGCAAAAGAAAAACACATAATGCGTTTTTTTCTCTTTTAACAATCTTTTGCATAACGCTTTTTATGGGCTTTATTCCGGTCAAGGAGTGTTATGCGGCAGGTTTGACACTCAGCGATGTCAAGCTGAACAACACTACTGCTCTGGTTCAATCGCCAGACCCGGCAAGCAATCCGGATATCCCGTTGAACGGGAATTTTGCGATAACTTTCAGCAATACCGTGCAGGGCTATTATGATGGTTCTGCGAAAAACCCGCCCTATATTGTTGACAACAGAAGCAAAGTAAAATTAGAGCGAATAGTTGACGGCAGCCGCAGTCAGGTAGAAGTTGCGGTTGGAGAGGGCTCACCGTTAACGGTTACATACAGTGTGTACGGCGATTTAATTCCCGGCAGCCAGTATGTCCTGACGCTGCAGGGTGATATTACTGCGAACAACAATAGAAATACGCTGGGCGCTGATACTGAAATCGGCTTTACGACAGTCGCGCCGCAAAAGCCGGCCGCCCCGTCTTTTACCTCCGCGACACTGCTGGGGGATGTGCTGACATTAAGCGGGCTGCCGAGTAATGCAGCCAATCTGGAATACCGCATCTCGGCTGACGGGACAGAAGCAGGCTATGGCGGGTGGTCGGACCTGGCAGTGGTTAACCGGACCGCAACATTAACGGCAACCGGCCTCACGGTAGAGCAAAGCACCATAGAAGTGCGTGTCAAGGCCAGCCCTGATACAAACACTCCCGCCGGGGACAGCGCGGCGCAGACTATTGTACAAGGGATACCGCCAGCGCCGGAGGCGCCTTCTGTCGGGGGAGCGATTCTCAGCGGGACGCAAATCACGCTGACAGGTTTGCCAGACAACGCTTCCAACCTGGAATACCGCATTGCCGTGAATGGTACTGATTATACGGACTGGCATGACCTGGAGGTTGACGGAACTACTGCGGTCATTGATGCAAGCAGTTATGACATTGACACCAGTATAAGCAAACTGGCGTTCCGCGTTAAGGCCGACCCTGCTTTTGGAACTCCTGCCGGAGATATTACCGAGGAACCGGTGGTGCTGGCGCTGAACGTTGAAACACCCATTCAACAGGGCAAGACCTACATTTTCGAAAGCGGACTGAAGCTATACGCCGAAGCGCTGATGGGTGGCAATACGGTCACGGTAAGCGACGCGAAAAACAAGACCAAACCGTGGGAGGTTGCCATACGCCCGGCAACACCCGCGGACTTAGGGCCGGTATACGGCGTTTTGCTCAAAGGGCCCGCCGCTCCAGGTAAAAAGGTGATCCTGACTGTTCCGATCCCCTACGACGTTATTCCTGAGCAGTACCTTGATAAGTGCTCGGTCTACGATGGGAGAATCCAGACTTATCCGGAAGGTGTCGATGAACAGGGGAACATCGAGCCCTGGACCTTCCTGAACGATGTTGACCGTTCGGAAATGGGAAGCGGCATATTCAAGCTGACCTGCGATGACGATGACTTTTCCACGGACGGCAGGTTTCATATGTACAGCGTTATGTATGACTACTTTATCCCGGACACCACGGATATGGGCACGGATGGATACGTTCTCGATGATCAGGGAAATTATGGTATAAAAATTACTGAGGAATCTAAAGATCAGGGTTCCGGAATCGGCTGTTGGGAAATATGGAGGGACGATGTCTTAATTAAGAGAATTGGCGAGATAAAAGCCTATAAGAAAATGGACTGGCGGAACGGAGATTTTACATACTACGATTATGATGTCGTGTATGGCCAGAGCTACAGCTATAAAATTAAAAGCTACGACCCTTACGGCAACACCCGCGGAGACGCGGGCGGCGACCCCTTTAGCCATTCTGCATTTGTTTTAGCTATGAAGCATGAGGAAATCGTCCAAAGGGTCAAAGACGATATTGAGAAGAACGACCCGCAAGTATTCCTGTTTGCGGAAGGGGATTCAAAAGATCAAGTAACACAGGATTTCTATGCGAGGTATGTTCCTGGCGATCCGGCCCTTAAAAAAGGATATGGCGCAAATATAGGGTGGGAGAGCGACCGCCCGGATTTGGTTATAACTGAAAACGTTACCCCTTTCAGGGTTTTTATGCCCTTAGACTCCGACGAGGCGGTAGTGAATTTAACGGGGACCATTAAACGCGGCAAAGTCACTGTGACGGTCACCGTACCCATTACGGTCAAGTGGACCGAGGAATATAAGTTGTGCAGCAGTCTGGATCAATTTGGCGGTCATGAAGGGGATGCCGAGCGGCAAAAGAATGAATTGCTTACCGCCATTGCGCGCCCGGATGTTAAGACGATTATTTTTAATAATAGATTTTCACCGTCCGGGGTTATCGATTTCCAGGGCAAGACTGTAAAGGCAGGATCCGGTTTTGATGAGTTGGAATCCACTTACCCCAAAACTGAAGGCGATTATATGTTTGTCAATATGGAAGACGGTGATATTGTCCAGAATGTGAAAGTCGATGCCAACGGCAAAAAGCTGCAGGCGGTTATGCGTACTAACGGCGATTGTGGAATAGAGAATGTCGAATTCGCCGGTATGAGCAGGACCAAATATGCGATTATGTCTAACTGCCGCAGTGGAGCGACGATCCGTAACTGCAGTTTTACGCCTGCCGAGAGGGCCGGTGTCTTCCTGTATGATTTCCCGACCACAAATCCGCTTTATCTGGGCAGTCAAACAATTGAAAACTGTACCTTTGACGGTCAGGGTAGCCCCGGTTACGCTGTCCTCGCTCAATGGGGCACGCCAACTATCAGGAACTGTGAGATTAAAGACTACAAAGGTGAGCTAACTACCGGCTATAACAGTAGCAATGATGACCCGGGGCAGTTAATCACGGATCATTATACGGGATTGCACGACGGCTTTACGTCCGCGGGAATTTTTGTCAGGGATAAAGCCAATGTTGAGCTGCATGGTAATAATATCTATAATTGCGACAGTGGTATTAGGGTTTGGACAGGCGAAAGCTATAAGTATTATGACGACGAAACAGTTAAAGGACCGGAAACGGTCTACGCGACAGTGGACGGGGTCGAGATCAAGGATCAGAATACGGCTGCTGCGGCAGAGACGGCCTTAAAACTGGACAATGTTTTATCGGGAAATAGTTGGGATGTTGACATCTGCATAGCGGCCGATCCGGATAATCCATTGCCGCTGGTTCGCGAGAACTATGGTCCGTTCGGCATCTACAAGCAGTCTCCGGCTCCGTTTGCAAAAGGAGTCGCGCTCGACAGCGTGATTGAATTCTGTTTCTCAAAAGAGATGAACGCGGATACGATCAACAACGGTACCGTTCTCCTGTCCAAGGACGGGCAGGCTCTCGCGGCCAATGTAACCTATGAGGCCGCGGAAAAGAAAGTAGTCTTGACACCGCAAGCCAAACTGGGATATGGCGCCCAGTACACCGTCACAGTCTCGACCGCGGTTGCCGACAAGGATGGTAACCACCTGTCGGCAGATTGCATCTGGAGCTTTACCACAACACCTTCCGTGATATTCTATTCGCCTCCAGACGGTGTGGAATCCTATGAAATTGACACGGATGCCGAGTTGACGTTGGGCTTTGTAAATCCGATCGACCCTGCGTCGATCAGTGACGGGGCCGACGTAATCCTTGAGCAGATTGGCACGCTGGGCAACCCCACCGCAGGCGGCGCGAAAGCAGCATGCAGCTATCGGTTTAACGGCGATGGGACTGAGCTTGTGATTACACCCGACCAGGAGCTGGCCAACGGCGGACACTATAAAATAACCGTGCCCAGCAAGCTGACCGACAAGCAGGGGAATGCGCTGGGCGCGGATGCCGGTGTGGAATTCTATACCAAGCCTGCCGTAATCCCTGCCCAGTTCAGCCTGGTCTTGGATGAGACAGGATCTCCTGCCGTGGAGAAGCTGCAGCCGGGCAAGAGATATGTATTTAGTATTCAGCCAATTAATATGAGTGATCGCGAGCATTCCCATGCAAGGACTTACATTGTAGCAAGGGGAGGAAAGGGCGCCCGTCTTGAGCATGGCGGGGATATCCTGGGTAAAGGGTACTTTAATACCGCCGCGAACAGTACTGCAAATCCCACACATGTTTTTGGCAAAGAGAGTATCGTATTTACAGTGCCTGAGGATGTCGCAGGGAATGTCTATGTTGACGTAATGCTGCGTGAAACCACCAGGGAAAGGGACAATCCGCGAGTGCTGGCGAAAACCATGCACTTTGAACTGCAAGTGACCAGGGAGGAGGTGTAGCGGCGTGAAAAAAGCGATCTGCGCGATCCTTGCCGCCATCATCCTGCTCGCGGCCCACGCCCAAGTTGTATTTGCCGATCAGTCCATTACGGTTGTAACCAACGGGGGGAGAAAGACCTACAGTCCGGGGTACATCATGGCCGTCGCGGGGCGGGTAACAAATGACGGGGAAGCGACGCGCAACGCCGATGTTTTTCTTGAGATTTACCCTGCCGGTTCTCCCAACAGTATTAAGTATTACGCCGGCACAAAGAGTAATGAGAGCGGGTACTACATGACGGTCTTTACCGTGCCGTCAGACTTTTCCGACGGCGATTACACCATTGCAGCCCATACCGCCGAGGCTTCGGCAGAGAGTGACTTCTCGATGCCCTCCGATGCCCCGAAGGAAGTAGCATTTCTTGGCTCGGATCCCGAAGGGGTCACGGAAACGCCGACGGAGGTTATCCCCGTAAGCACGAATGCCCTGGCCCTGGCCTTTCAGGGCAACGTTAATTACTTTATTAACAATAAAGATATGCCGGGAGTAGTTATCGGGGCCAACGAAAATAATGAAGACTGCATCTCTCTCTACAAAGGAGAGGATAACACGCCTGTCTCTTTTGACGTGGAATTAATCGATGATCTTGCTGCGGGCAGCGCCACTATAAGCTATTATGATCTGAGTGAGACGCAGTTACAGACCCAAAGGCAATGCTGCCTGGTCCTCTCCCTTAATGAACAACTCGAGGAAAATACGCTCTATGCGGTAAAGATTGACGGAG
This sequence comes from Pelotomaculum sp. PtaB.Bin117, assembly GCF_002067195.1. Lineage (NCBI taxonomy): Bacteria > Bacillati > Bacillota > Clostridia > Eubacteriales > Desulfotomaculaceae > Pelotomaculum > Pelotomaculum sp. PtaB.Bin117. Next base: position 15,333 of record NZ_MVQM01000068.1, read on the forward strand.
ACCTGTGTGCCAACAACGGGAGCAAACTGGGTGAGGATATAACGGTTTATTTCAAGACAGGCGATTCCACCACGTCCACGTCCACACCAGGGGGGACAAGTGGGGGGTCTTTACTCCCGGCAGCCATCCCTGCTTCGGATTTAGGCAAGACCGTCCAGAATGGCAATATAACAACCTTGCAGGTCGATACCGAGAAGGCGTCTGCTATTCTCAAGAAGGCTGACATGAGCGCCCTCGTGGTGGATATCTCGGAAATAGCGGCGGCAGGCGCGCAAAAAGCCGGGCGGTTTCCCGCGGCAGTGGTTGATCTGGCCATTGCCGAGCATAAGCCCATCGTGCTCCAGGACAGCGAAATAATCATGTATATCCCGCCCGAAGCATTGACGAAGGGCAAGGAAATGACGTTCAGCGTGATGCTCGCTTCGGACGAGACAGTGCAGAACGCACCGGGAGATACTGAAAGAAAAGCGGTTTACATCTTTAGCGCGTCTTCCGGCGTTACCGAGCTGCATAATTTTCAGCAGGCGGTTATGATGACCCTGCCTATTCCTGAGGATGTAAGCGCCCCGGACAAACTGGGGGTGTACTGCCTTAATGAAGAAAACAATCAATGGGAGTACATGGGCGGAAGAGTCCGGGACGGCAAGCTGGTATTCAGCGCCAGGCACTTCTCGACCTTCATGGTGGCTGAATCCCGGAAGACCTTTGCGGATATTGCCTCCCACTGGGCCAAGAGGGACATAGAGATAATGGCGGCCAGGCAGATTGTTAGCGGAGTAGGCAGTGATGAGTTTGCGCCGGACACTAAAATAAGCCGGGCGCAATTTGCCGCGCTGATTTGCCGGACCTTGAATCTGGCGGACAATGCGGCAGCTGATTTGTTTAACGATGTGCCTGCCACTGCGTGGTATGCCGATGATGTCTTGAAGGCGGCAAAAGCCGGCCTGGTTGTGGGCGCTGACGGCAAGTTCCGTCCCGACGACATGATTACCCGCCAGGAAATGGCTGCGATGATCCAGCGCGCATACAACTATGCCGGCGGCCAGGCGCCTGAATTGAAAGAAATCACATTCAGCGACAAAAGAAGCATCGACGCCTGGGCCTATGAGGCAGTGCGGACCGTATACAGCCTGGGGATCATTAACGGGCGCACCGACGGCAGCTTTGGTGCGGCTGACAATGCCACGCGCGCTGAAGGTGCGGTTATGCTGAAAAATATGATGGATAAGCTGGGACTGTAATCTGTCCATCGGTTGCTCATGCCAGGCCCGGTGCAGGATTACAGGCCGGTATTAACACCTGCGCTGAATCATGCTATAATTTGTTAAGGTTTGTTTTGTTATGTTATGTTGTTTTCCCCCGTAAGCGGCACGAGTACTTACGGGGTTATCCGTATTCTTTCGCAAAACAAAATGCGTAGTGAATATTAACAACTGGCGCAATCGCAAGCAAAAAGTTAAAAGGTGATGATGCGCTATCAACTCGCCGGGAATCCAGTTAATAAACGTCAGCAAAGAATATGCCGGCAGCCAGGGCGGCAAAATCCGCGCTTTAAAAGCTGTGAATTTATCCATAAAGCCAGGTGAATTCGTGGGCATCGCCGGGAAGAACGGCTCCGGCAAAACCACCCTGGCCCGTTTGCTGAACGGCCTGCTGCTTCCTTCCGCCGGCAGCGTCATGGTTAACGGCATGGACACTCGCCAGCGGCGCCATATCAGAGAGATACGCCGCCAGGTGGCCATGGTTTTTCAGAATCCGGACAACCAGTTGGTTAGTCCGGTTATCGAGGAGGAAATAGCTTTCGGGCCGGAAAATCTGAACCTGCCGCTGCGGGAAATTGAAATTCGCGTGGAAGAGGCCTTGCAGATCGTGGGGCTGGAGGAACTGCGGCATAAGTCGCCGCACATGCTGTCCGGGGGCCAGAAGCAGCGGGTGGCCATAGCGGCGGCCCTGGCCATGCGGCCTGCCTGTCTTGTGCTGGATGAACCGACCTCCATGCTGGACCAGACCTGCAGGCAGGGAATTCTCGACTACCTGCGGGAGCTGAACAACCGGCAGGGGATCACCATCATCTTGATTTCCCACAATATGGAGGACCTGGCCGGGGCCGGCCGGATCATCGTGCTGCAGGAAGGGAGTATTGTCCGTGACGCGCCGCCATGGGAAATATTCAACCAGGCCGGTCAAACTCTTGATTTAAAGCCACCGAATATTGTGCGTCTGGCTCAAATGCTCAGAAAGCGCGGCTGCCTGCTGGACGAACGGATCAGCACTTTGGAGCAGATGGAGAACAGTATATGCCGGTTATTGAAATCAACAACTTGAGCTATGCATATAATGGCGGGACGCCAGACGAGAAAAAGGTTCTCGATAATATCACCTTGTCGGTGGAAAAAGGTGAATTTCTGGGGATTATCGGCGCCAACGGTTCCGGCAAGTCAACCCTGATTCAGCATTTTAACGGTCTTTTATACCCTCAATCCGGAAGCATATCCGTGCTGGGCTTTGATACGCGGGATAAGCACTACGGGTCGCAGCTGTGGAAGTATGTGGGTATGGTGTTCCAGTTTCCTGAACAGCAAATTTTTGAAGCGACAGTATACGACGAGCTGGCCTATGGGCTGAGCAATATGGAGTTGGATAGGGCGGAAATTGAGGTCCGGGTTGATGAAGCCCTGGCAAACGTGGGGCTTGTTCCGGAACAGGTGCGCGCCGTTTCACCGCTGTGTTTGAGCGGCGGGATGCGGCGCCGCATCGCTATTGCCAGCATTCTGGCGATGAAGCCGGATATCCTGGTCCTGGATGAACCCATGGCAGGCTTGGATCCCGAGGGGTGCGCCCATATTCTTGCTGCCATTAAAAGATATCGGCAAGAACAGGATGTTACCGTCATTATGGTTTCCCATTACATCAACGAGCTCATCGTTCTGTCGGACCGCGTCGCTCTGCTTGATAACGGCCGCCTGCGGGCGTGGGGACCGGCCAGGGAGCTTTTGGCGCGCGATGATTTGCCGAACTATGACCTGCTGCTGCCGGATTACCTGAAATTACTGCATAATTTAAAAAAACGGGGGTTGAAAGTGAAAACCGGGGTTTTGACCGTGGAAGAAGCTGCCGGCGAGATTGGCAGGGTCCTGGAGAGGATTAAATGTTGAGAAGAATGAAGTTGGGAAAATACGTACCCGGCAATTCTTTAATTCATCGATTGGACCCGCGCACCAAGCTTCTGGGGGGGCTGATCGTAGTTACAGCCATACTGGTCAATTATAACTGGCCGGTGCTCCTGCTCAACACGGGCTTGATTTTTATGGTGATTTTCCTGTCGGAAATAAATTTGCCGTCAGTCTTGCGCGGGATTAAATGGCTATGGATTATTTTTATTTTTAGTTTTCTGGCGCAATGCGTATATACCCAGGGAAATCCCCTGTTCAGCCTGGGACCGCTGACAGTGACCATAGAAGGAGTATACCGGGGACTGGCTACATTCTTGCGCCTGCTTATCCTGTTCCTTAGTTCCACCATCCTGACCATGACTACTTCGCCCATGAAGATGGCCGGGGGGCTGGAGGCTTTGTTCGCTCCCTTGACCCGCCTCAGGGTGCCGGTAAATCAGTTTGCCATGCTGGTGACGATTTCTCTAAGATTCATCCCCACTCTGATAGAAGAGGCGGAGACCGTCACCAAAGCTCAGAAATCCCGGGGGGCGCCATTTGCGTCACCGAAGAAGCTGGTGCGTTTAAAAACTTTGCTGGCAGTGCTCATACCTCTGGTGGCGGGTTCGCTGCAGCGGGCCACCGACCTGGCCGTGGCTATGGAAAGCAGGTGCTACACAGGGGGGCCGCATCACAGCCGGACCAAAAACCTGCGCTTCGGCCGCCGTGATCTGGCGGCGCTGGCCATAACAGCCGCGGTAAGTATTTTGCCGCTGCTGTATATATACTGCGCGGCCTTGCCGGTGCAGTCACTGCAAAATTTACGTTAGCTCTTCTTGTTACCCGTTGTGGAGGGTGAAATAAAACCACAGGAAGAAAGGAAAGGGAAATGTGACAAACGGGAAAATGCGGCGGCGATCAGGACTGCTTGCCCTGCTGCTGTTCACGGTCCTTCTGAGCGCTTTACCGTTAGCCGCCTACGGAGATAATGACGACGGGCCAGGAAACGATCAGGGTGTTTTTAAACCACTGGGCCTTGTCTCAGCAACGCTTGATAACGGAACCAGTATCATCAAGGCAGATAATGTACCGCTGAAACCAAAGATCACCATGCAATTTGACAAGAATGTCGTGAGTTTGATCTACTGGGAAAAAAACAAACGTTGTTTTCATCTCTATGATGAAAACGGCAAAGAGCTGGCGCTTATCTTAAGCAAAATTAATGACACGGTAGATTTTACCAAAAGGCAGTATATCTGGGTGGAACCGGCTGGGCAGCTTGCTCCGGGGACCGGCTACAGGTTATATGTCGCCCCGGATTTGGTGGCAAAAAACGGCGGTTCCACGCTTTCCATGACCACCGACAACCAAGGGGTTACGATCAGGTTTAAAACGGCCGGTGAAAAAATAAGGCAAATTTCCGGGCCGGCCATTGCAGCGGAAGATGCTCCGCCTGACGCCGCGGCGGGCAGCGCAGGCGCCGCGCTGGCGGACAACAAGATAACCGGCGGTGCGGGCGCCGCATCAACCACCAGTACAGTAACTGGCAGCACAGGTACAGAGCCGGCACCCGATGCCGCGCCGGAAGATACTCCTGTAACTGGTGGCAGCGCGGCAGCAAGCAAACCACTCGCTGAAGCTGATTTGGACCAGCCAAATGAAGCGGCGCCGGGCGAGGCGGACGCCGCCAAGTTTGCAGCCGTTCAGCGGGGCCGGCGGCTGCAGAATATTGTGGCCGCGGCATCAGGCATTCTGCTGGCGGGCTGGGCAGCCGTGGAAGTCTCCCGCAGAAAGAAAAAAGGATAGCGAGGAGACAACATGACTGTTAACAAGCGGATAATCGCCGGCATCCTGCTCCTTATCCTGATAGTTGGGGGGTCTTACTTTTTCGAACAGATTACCAAAGCTCAAGGAAGCCGGAACGGCAGGCTTGTGCCTGTAATACAACACGATGAAACCACTGCTTATCTGGACGCCGGCGTAATCAGACAATTGGGCCGGCAGGAGCAGGAAATGAATAAAGACGCGGGCGAAACCGGCGATAATGGTGATAATGAAGTATCGCTGGGTTTCGTGCTTGGTTCGGCGGGGGTCGCTGGTTATCAATACATCGAGGTGAGCGGGGCGGGCGACAGTGAAGATATCAAGCTGGGGCCACGGGATATCGGCGGTATTGTCCTGTCTTCAAACAGCAACAGTACCTTTGCCATGGCAGACAAAGCAGGCGGAAATCGTGTCATTATTAAAGAAGTCGCCAAAATTTATGTCGCCGATTGATATGATAAGAGGTGTGGCTGATTATGCTGGACATGGAGAAGGAAGAAATGTCCGCTGACTTAAAAACTCCGGCGGACAGTTTTATTTTTAATATAGGCCTGGCCGACGCGATCAGGTTAACCATGTTCGGGACTCTGATAAGCGTCAGCAGGTTTGTGTTCCAACTGCCTATAGGCATGCCGGGCCATACCAGCGTATACTGGATGGGCTTGCTGATGCTGGGAAAAGGACTGATCCCCAAATTTGGCGCGGGGACCATCATGGGCATCGTTTCGGGAGTGCTGGCCATCGTCTTCGGTCTGGGCAAAGAGGGACCTTTGCTGGCTTTCAAGTGCATCGTGCCAGGGGTTTTGCTGGATATTCTGGCCATACTGTTTCTTAACAAGCTGGAATCCATATGGGTGGGTGTCATTATCGGGGCTTTGCTCAGCTGGTCCAAGCTGCTGACCAGCATTGCCCTGGGTGTCATCCTTGACATACCGGTGGTATTTCTGGCGGTGGGATTCGGTTACGCTGCCTTGCTGCACGTCATTTTCGGCGCTGCGGGGGGAGTGCTGGCGGCGATGCTGATCAAACGATTGAAGCCGCGCCTGGCCTCATCCTGGCAGACCTGACCTGCGGCGAGACGCCGGCAAAGACGCAAAGAAGGTATAGAAGATATAAAAGAGATATATTAGACGGGGTGTGTGAAATGAAAATATATGTAGGGATTGATGACACCGACAGTATCGAGCAGGGAGCGACCGGGGAGACGGCCAAGCAGATTATCAGGATTATTGAAGAACGGCGCTGGGGAAACTGCCAGGGGCTGACCCGCCATCAGCTGCTTTTGCACCCGGACATAGCCTATACTTCCCACAATAGCTCCATGTGCTTTACCGCTGAAATTGAAACCGCCAGTCTGGAACCTCTGATCGAGGCAGCCGCCGGGTGCCTGGAGCGGGACAGCGCGCCCGGTTCCGATCCCGGCCTTTGCGTAGCGGCGGAGGAGCAACTGCGGGATGTTGAGAGCCTGATCGCTTATGGTTATGAGACAAAAAAGAGGATCATAACCAAAGGGGAAGCCTATGAATTAGCCGGAAAACTAGGTGTCCACCTGTCTGAACACGGTGGCGCCGGTATCGGCGTGATTGGGGCGCTGGCCGGCGTCGGCCTGAGAATGACCAATAACGACGGGCGCTTCCAGGGCAGGCTGGAACTCAAAGTTCCCGGAGCCATCATAAATGTGACTGAGATATTATGCAGCAACCTGGTGGAAAGGGTGCAGAGTGTGGACGGCTACGTTCTGAACAAAAATGAAGAGGTGCGGCTGGGACACAAATTAAAGACCGTGCTGCTGGGAGGAAAACGCACCCTGCTGGTTTACCGCCGGGAAGGCGCGCTGGTTTGGAAAACCTGTACCAACGCCCACCTGGAGCATTATTGAGGTGATGAACATGGATGACTGGATAAAAAAAAATAAAAGGGGCCAAGTCCGGTTTAGAGGCGGCAGCCATGATTGGCTGCTGGCAGCCGGAATAGCGGGCAACTGCCCTCACTTTGTACTGGATGATGAGGACGAACTGCTGGCTGAAGAGGAAAGATCCTGCTACAACTGCCGGTTCAGGCGCTGGATTGACCGTTATTCTTTCGTCTGTATGAAGCGCTGAAGGTCCTGACAGAAAACAAGAAGGAAATATTGTGTTATGGAAAGTTATTTGTTCTTTTCTCTTTTAATGGTCTCGTGTATATATTTTATTTATACGGTTTACCGGCGGGTCTGTTATATCCGCCTGGCGCGCCGGCGCTGGAAGTATTTTGCCGCCAACGTATTGGGACAGAAAAAGATCCGCCGTTATCCACTCTTCGGCTTGTGTCACGCTTTCATCATGTACGGTTTTTTATGCCTGCTACCGGGTATTCCCGACATGGCCGCCGAAAGGCTTTTACACGCCGGAATCCCCTTTGTGGCAAACAACGTCCCGTACCTTTTTATAAAAGACCTGTTCATAGCACTGGTTATCGTGGGTATAACCGGCTGTCTCCTGCGGCGGACGGTCAGGAAACCGGAATGGCTGAAAAACGATATCGAAGCCATTGTTCTCCTCGTGCTCATTTTTATTGTCGTTTTAACCGAAGCGCTGTATCACGGGACTAATTTGGCGCTGCATTCAGGCAGCACCGCCCTTTGGCCCGCCCCTCTGGCCGGCGCTTTCTCCGGCTTATTCACCGGCATGCCGGCCGGAGCCATCGCAGCGGCGGCATCCATTTTCTGGTGGGCGCACTTTTTGGCAATTTTTTCTTTGCTTTGGATTATCCCCAACTCTAAACACCTGCACCTTATCTTTGCGCCTTTTAACACCTACTGGCATTCCCCGGAGCCCAGGGGGGCTATTAATACAATAAATCTGAAAGATGCGGACAACAAGACACTGGGAGTAGCCAAGATGGAGGATTTTACTTGGAAGCAGCTTTTTGAGGCTTACGCCTGCACAAAGTGCGGCCGCTGCAACGACCAGTGCCCGGCTTACCGGAGCGACGAACCGGTCAAGCCCAAGCCACTGCAGGGCCGTCTCCGCAAGCACATTGAAGAGAGGGCGCCGCTGCTGCTGAGGCAGAGATCAGGGCTGGGCGTTAAGCAGGCTGCTTCAGAGCAGGCGCAGGGGGTCTTAAAGAAAAAGGTCACCGGCAATGTCTTCAAAAAGGATTTCATCTGGAGCTGCGCCATGTGCGGCGGCTGCGAGGAAGCCTGCCCGGTATCCGTCGAACATACTGCCAAGATTATTGAAATGCGGCGTTACCTGGTCCTGGCCAAAAATGATTTTCCTGATGAGATGCGCCGGTATTTTGCCAATATCGAGTTGTACGGCAACCCGTGGGGAATGGACCGGAACGACAGCGCCGGCAGGCCGGCAGGCACCGGTATGCATACGATGGCAGAAGACAACAGCGCGGAGTATGTTTATTTCCCGGGCTGCGCCGCTTCTTTTGACGAAAGGGCCGGAAGTGCGGCAACAGCCCTGAGCAATTTAATGAAGAAAGCCGGCGTTTCTTTTGTAACTCTGGGCGCGGAAGAGTGGTGCTGCGGCGAAACAACGCGCAGGATGGGAAATGAGGCTCTCTTTCAGCGGATTGTAAAAAGCAACGTCAAGAAATGGCATGCGTTGGGCGTTCGGAAAATTATCACTTTATGTGCCCACTGCTACAACACTTTGAAAAATGAGTATCCCCTGTTCGGCGGCAAATGGGAAGTTATCCACCATTCCGTCCTGCTGGCCGGCCTGTTAAAAGAAGGCCGGCTGAAGCCCGTAAAAAGCAATAATATGACGATTACCTACCATGATTCCTGTTATCTCGGGCGTTACAACGATGTTTACCGCGAGCCGCGCGAAGTCCTGAGAGCATTGCCCGGCGTCAGGCTGGTGGAAATGCGGCGCTCGGAGAAATGGTCGTTTTGCTGCGGGGCGGGCGGAGGCCGTTTCTGGACCAAAGCCGCGACAGAAAATCTGATTGCCGCCAGCCTGGTGCAACAGGCAATCGCCACCCGCGCCTCCGCGCTTTGCACCGCCTGTCCGTACTGCAAGCTGCTAATGGAGGAGACGGTGGCCCGCCAGGGGACGCAGGAGCGAATTCAGGTCCTGGACATCGCCGAACTATTGGAAATGGCCATGTGATCCATCTAAGCAATCGATGAGCAATCTTGTTCACCGGTACCGTTGATGCTTGCGCCGCCGGTGGTGAAAGTGATAATTTTGTCGGTTCCCAACAGCTTTTGATTGCCGGCCTGAAGATTTTCGGAGATTGTCAGGACATACACGGTATTGCTCTGTAAGCCATGCTTGGGATGGATGATGATTTCTTTTTTCTTCTCGGAACTGTCACCCGGTTCAGCCATGATCACATCTATCTCGACGGGTTGTTTTTTGCTGTTCTCCAAAGAGAAGCACTGCATATTGTGGTCCCGCACCGTGTCCGTAATGACGTTGTTGGAAAAAGTCAGCTTGATATCCATATTAACCGGAATATTTTCGTCGCCGGGCGCTATATTGCTGCTGTCCAGTGCGAATGAAAGATAATCGCCGCACAGTTTCTTGTTAAAGGGCGTGATATCTATGATTTCGTGCGTTGAAAACATGATCGTGTGGTTTTCCTTCAGATATTTGTAGTTGTTGGCCTGCAAGAGCCTGGATATGTTCAACTTATATGCCCTGCCGTCGTTAAGCCGGGTCCGGGGCCTGACAACAAAGGTTCTTTCAGCTTTTCGCCCGAGCATTCTTTTGTTTCCGGGGATGACATCGATAGGCAATTCTTTCATCCCCTCGTCAAATAGATGGAAGCCCGCCATATTCCTCTGCGTGCCATCCGGGATCCGGTGATCCATGATGGCGGAAACATTGGCGGAGAAGACCACCTCAATTTCAAAGCCATCCTCAGCAGAGTGGTTAAGCTTAATCGCCTGCAGGGTTAACGGATTCTCCCCAGCCGCATATCCGGTTGACAGCGAGGCGATAAACAAATCAAGCGCGTCCACCTGTTCGGACGGAAGTTTTCTTATATTGCCGATAATCCGGTTGATCTTTAGCGATTCAGGTTCACTCAGCAACTCTTCACCGAGCAACTCGCCTAAACTCATCCCCAGCCCTTGTGATAGTTTTCTAAGGGTCTCAAGGGTCGGCTGCTTTTCTCCGGATTCAATTCTCCAGATAAAAGACTGACTCAGACCGGATTGTTTGGATAGCTTGGATGTTGAAAGCATCTGGCTTTCTCTAATCTGCCTCAAGCGGCTGCCAAAATTCATGGATATAGCGAACCTCCCGTTAGAATTATGCCATAATTTTTGACAATGAACAATATTTGTTTAGCTAATAAGACATCCATTCTATGAAGGCTGTACCGGCGGATGATGAAAAATTTACATGGTTTTTACCGCACACTGCTTACAAAAGCCAACCATAGTCCCTGCAGTCCACCACATAATCCACATACATATATACCATTGCTTTTTACCTGATGAATGAAACAAACGGTGTTTTCTTAACGGGAATCGACATAATACTACACTATATGTCAAATTGTCTTATTATTAGGCTATTGACATATTTATTATTAATAATTAGTCTTTTATTATTATATTGGAATTTGTAACATTTTTATCTATATTAACTTAACTTAACCATAATTACTACAAAATTAATTAATTTAAATAAGTTACTTTTACAAGGAGGTTGGCACTTCTTGAATGTTCTAAGGGGTTTTAGTAAAGCAATTCTGTTATTATCACTGTTTTATTTTGCCGCATTATTACATCTTCCGGCTGCTGAAGCCATGACTGGTAGTGGTACAACCGCTGATCCCTTCATTATTACAACGCCTGGTGACCTGGATGCTGTTAGAAATAACCTAACTGCTTCCTATAAGTTGGCAAACAACATTGATTTAAACGGTATAACATGGACACCGATTACTGGATTTAAAGGTAATCTAGACGGAAACGGATATGGAATAAAAAACTTAACATCTACCACAAGAGGTCTTTTTTATAGTATCGCCGGGACTGCCAGCACTCACGCGACAATTAAGAACTTGACCTTAACTGTGAAATCAATTAACACCAGCTTAAGTTCGGTTGGTGGGTTAGTCGGAAGCGGTAGTTATCTTGATATCAGCAAAGTCGCCGTGCTGAACGCGGACGGCGGCACTGGAATTAATTCAACCAATACCTATATAGGCGGGATACTTGGTACTTCGGGAACTTCCACTACTATAACTGATTCTTACGCAATACTTCCGGTAAATAGTTCCAGTGACGCTGGCGGTTTAGTAGGCCATATAAATACAAGCCCTACTATAACACGCTGTTATTTTGCTGGTACTGTGACTGGAGAATCGAGTATTAATGGGTTGGCAGGCACTGCTGCCTTCACCAGTTCCTATTACGATAGCATAGTTGCTGGAATCGCCCCAGTTGATAAAGCGCAAATGAAATTGACTTCGGGAATGGTGCACCAAGCGACTTTTACCGGTTGGGACTTTACAAATATTTGGGCAATTGACGAAGGCAGTTCTTATCCTTACCTGAGAAACTTAGAAAAACCCGTAAACGTCACCAGTATAAATACAGGTGATGTGACTTCCGGGGCGGGAACATCCGCTGATCCGTATATAATTACAACTGCCCAACAACTAAATAATATTAGATATGACATTTACTCTTTTTATAAATTGGGGTATGACATTGACTTGGGCAGTACAATGTGGACACCGGTTCCTGACTTCCACGGTAATTTAGACGGAAACGGATACGGTATTAAAAACTTAACATCCACTACAAAAGGTCTCTTTGATACTGTCAAAGGGACTGCCAGCACTCACGCGATAATTAAGAACTTAAGTTTAACGATTAGTTCGGTAAATACAAGTTCAAGTACTGTTGGTGGCTTGGTTGGAAACAGCAGTTATCTTGATATCAGTGAAGTTGCCGTGCTGAACGCGGACAGTGGTGCTGGGGTTAATGCAAGCAAAACAAATATAGGCGGGATAATTGGCAGTTCGGGAACGGCCACTACTATAACCGATTCTTACGCAATACTGCCTGTGAATGGTTCTAGCTACGTTGGCGGTTTAGTTGGTAGTACAAGCACAAGTCCAATAATAACCCGCTGTTATTTTGCCGGAACAATTACTGGAGACTCGAGTGTTTACGGACTGGCGGGCAGCGCTACTTTCACCAGTTCTTATTACAACGGCGTAGTTGCTGGAATCGATCCCGTTGATAAAGCGTATATGAAATTGACTTCAGGAATGACCCATCAGGTAAATTATACCGGTTGGGATTTTACAAATACTTGGGCAATTGACGAAGGCAGTTCTTATCCTTACCTGAGAAACTTAGAAAAACCCATAAACGTCACCAGTATAAACACCGGTGATGTGCCTTCCGGGGCGGGAACGTCTGCCGAGCCGTATATAATTACAACTGCCCAACAACTAAATAATATTAGATATGACATTTACTCTTTTTATAAATTGGGGTATGACATTGACTTGGGTAGTACAATGTGGACACCGGTTCCTGACTTCCACGGTAATTTAGACGGAAACGGATACGGTATTAAAAACTTAACATCCACTACAAAAGGTCTCTTTGATACTGTCAAAGGGACTGCCAGCACTCACGCGATAATTAAGAACTTAAGTTTAACGATTAGTTCGGTAAATACAAGTTCAAGTACTGTTGGTGGCTTGGTCGGAAACAGCAGTTATCTTGATATCAGCGAAGTTGCCGTGCTGAACGCGGACAGTGGTGCTGGGGTTAATGCAAGCAAAACAAATATAGGCGGGATAATTGGCAGTTCGGGAACGGCCACTACTATAACCGATTCTTACGCAATACTGCCTGTGAATGGTTCTAGCTACGTTGGCGGTTTAGTTGGTAGTACAAGCACAAGTCCAATAATAACCCGCTGTTATTTTGCCGGAACAATTACTGGAGACTCGAGTGTTTACGGACTGGCGGGTAGCGCTACTTTCACCAGTTCCTATTACGACGGCGTAGTTGCCGGGATCGCCCCAGTTGATAAAACGCAAATGAAATTGACTTCGGGAATGACTTACCAAGTGAATTATACCGGTTGGGATTTTACAAATACTTGGGCAATTGACGAAGGTGGTTCTTATCCTTACCTGTTAAAATTAGAAAAACCTATTAACGTTACCAGTATTGATACCAGTGATGTGCCTGCCTGGGCGGGGACATCTGCTGATCCGTATGTAATTACAACTGCCCAGCAGCTTAATAATATTAGGTATGATATTTACGCTTTTTATAAATTAGGCAATGACATTGATTTAAGCGGTACAATGTGGACATCGATTCCTGACTTCCATGGCAATTTTGACGGAAACGGATATGGTATTGAAAATTTAACATCCACTACGAAAGGCCTTTTTGATAGTGTCACCGGTACTTCCAGTACTCACGCGGTAATTAAGAACTTAAAATTAACTATTCAATCAATAGATACAAGTTTAAGTACAGTTGGCGGGTTGGTTGGAAGCAGCAGTTATCTTGATATCAGCGAAGTTGCCGTGCTGGATGCGGATAGCGGCACGGGAATTAATGCAAGCAAAACAAATATAGGCGGAATACTTGGCAGTTCGGGAACTGCCACTACCATTATTGATTCTTATGCCATACTGCCGGTGAATGGCTCTAGTAAAGTTGGCGGTTTAGTTGGTTATACAAGCACAAGTCCAATAATAACCCGCTGTTACTTCGCTGGTACAGTTGCCGGAGATTCGAGTGTTTATGGATTGGCGGGCAGCGCCACATACACCAGTTCCTATTATGATTCAACGGTTGCTGGAATATCTACGGGTACCGGAGCGAAAACAACCGAGGAGATGAAACAAAAAGCTACATTTATCGGTTGGGATTTTGATAATTTGTGGAATATAGATGAAGGTGTTACTTATCCTTATTTATGGTCAGACACTGCGCCGGGAACTAATTCGTATATAATTACGACTGCCCAACAGCTTAATGATATTAGAGATGATATTTACGCTTCTTATCAATTAGGGAATGACATTGACTTGGGCGGTACAACGTGGACACCGATTCCCCGCTTCCATGGTAATTTTGATGGAAACGGATATAGCATTAAAAACTTAACCTCCACTACAAAAGGTCTTTTTGACAGTGTCACCGGGACTTCCCGTGCTCACGCGACAATTAAGGACTTAACCATAACTGTAAATTCAATTAACACCAGTTCAAGTACGGTTGGCGGGCTGGTTGGAAGCAGCAGTTATCTTGATATCAGCGAAGTTGCCGTGCTGAATGCAAACAGTGGTACGGGAATTAATACAAACAAAACCAATATAGGTGGGATACTTGGCAGTGCGGGAACTTCCACTACCATAACCGATTCCTACGCAATACTGCCGGTGAATGGTTCCAGCAAAGTTGGCGGTTTGGTTGGCTACACAAGCACAAGTCCAATAATAACCCGCTGTTATTTCGCCGGAACAGTAACTGGTAATTCGAGTATTTACGGGCTGGCAGGCAGCGCCAATTTCACCAGTACCTATTATGACGGCGTAGTTGCCGGAATCAACCCCGTTGATAAAGCGCAAATGAAATTGACCTCGGGAATGACTCATCAGGCAATTTATACTGGTTGGGACTTTACAAATACTTGGGCAATTGATGAAGGTAGTTCTTATCCTTACTTGAGAAAGTTTGAAAAACCTGTAAACGTCACCATCATAAACATCAGTGATGTGCCTTCCGGGGCGGGAACCTCCGCTGATCCGTATATAATTGCCACTGCCCAGCAGCTTAATAATATTAGGTATGATATTTACGCTTTCTATAAATTAGGCAATGACATTGATTTAAACAGTACGACGTGGACATCGATTCCTGACTTCCATGGCAATTTTGATGGAAACGGATATGGTATTAAAAACTTAACCTCCACTACAAAAGGTTTTTTTGATAGTGTCAAAGGAAAAGCCAGTAATCACGCGATAATTAAGAACTTAACCTTAACGATTAAATTAGTAAATACAAGTGCAAATAACGTTGGTGGGTTAGTTGGGAGCGGTAGTTATCTTGATATCAGCAAAGGTGCCGTGCTGAATGCGGATAGTGGCACTGGCATCAACTCAAGCAGTTCGAATATAGGCGGGATTATTGGCAATGCGGGATCTAACACTACCATGACCGATTCATACGCAATATTGCCGGTAAATGGTTCCAGCTACGTTGGCGGTTTAGTTGGTTATACAAGTACGAATCCAATAATAACCCGCTGTTATTCCGCTGGAACAGTTACTGGAAATTCGAGTGTTTATGGACTGACAGACAGTGCCACTTTCACCAGTTCCTATTACAACGGCGTGGTTGCCGGAATCGACCCAGCTGATAAAGCGCAAATGAAATTGACCTCAGGAATGACTCATGAGGCAATTTATATCGGTTGGGACTTTACCAATACCTGGGCAATTGACGAAGGTAGTTCTTATCCTTACCTGAGAAACTTAGAAAAACCTGTAAATGTGACCAGTATAAATACCAGTGATGTGCCTTCCGGGACGGGGACGTCTGCTGATCCGTATATAATTACAACTGCCCAACAGCTTAATAATATTAGATATGATATATACGCTTTCTATAAATTAGGTAATGACATTGACTTAGACAATACAACGTGGACATCAGTTCCCGACTTCCATGGCAATTTTGACGGAAATGGATATATTATTAAGAACTTGACATCCATTACAAGAGGTCTTTTTGATAGTGTCAAAGGGACTTCCAGTAATCACGCAATTATTAAGAATTTAACCTTGACGGTTAAATCGGTAGATACAAGTTTAAGTAGTGTTGGTGGGTTGGTTGGAAACGGCAGTTATTTCAATATTAGCGTAGTTGCCGTACTGAACGCGGACAGTGGTACCGGAATTAATTCAAGCAGTAGTAAAATAGGCGGAATAATTGGCAGCGCGGGATCTACCAGCACCATAACCGATTCTTACGCGATACTGCCGTTGAATGGTTACGGTCATGTTGGCGGTTTGGCTGGTTATATTAATACAAGTACATCTCCAAGACCGGTAATAACCCGCTGTTATTTCGCCGGAACAGTTGCTGGGAATTCGAGCGTTTATGGACTGGCGGACGGTGCTACCTTCATAAGTTCCTATTATGATTCAACTGTTGCCGGAATATCTACAGGCACTGGGGCTAAGACAACCGAGGAGATGAAACAACAAGCAACATTTGTTGGTTGGGATTTTGTGCATATATGGTATATGGATGAAGGCGTCACTTATCCTTATATATGGTTACGCGCTCCTGAAGAAGAAAATATTGATTTTAAGAAAAGTTTAGGCCGGCCGTCATTTGATGCATTTTGCAACGACCCGGTCAACTCGGCAACAGGCAACTTTATATACGACCATACCGACCTGAATATACCTGCCAGGATTCCTCTTGAGTTCACCAGGTATTACAATTCCCGTGACGATTATACAGGTCCTTTAGGGAAAGGATGGCAGCATAATTACAATACTTATTTGACAGTGAACGAGGACAATTCCGTTGAAGTTAAATACCCTGACGGGCACATGTTCCTATTTACTTATGAAAACGGCTCATATAGCCGTCCGACCGGCTGCTTCGAAAATCTCAGCCAAAACACTGACGGGACATATGTCCTTACCTTCAAGAATCAAACCGAGTATGTTTTTGACTCACAGGGCAGGTTGACAAATATTACCGATAAAAACGATAACTTAATTACCATGCAATATACCGGATCATTATTAACAACCGCCGCCGAGCCAGCCGGGCGTTCCCTTAATTTTGAATATGATACCAACGACCGGTTAATCAGAATTACCGACCCGGCCGGGAGAACGGTTGTTTTTAGCTATGACACTGATGGCAATCTGTCTTCCGTACAGGATCTTAATGGAGGCAGCACATCCTTTGCCTATGGGCAATATGGCCTGACCACGATCACCGACCCGAAAGGCAACAATGAAGTAATAAACGAATACGATGTGGATTCCCGTGTTATCAGACAAGAAGACGCCAGGGGAAATGTAACATTATTTTCTTACAACCCCACGGAGAGAAAAAATGCCATGACCGATCCCAACGGCAATACGGCATACTTCTATTACGATGATAAATACAGGATAATTCAAATAGATTATCCGCAAAACCTGACGCAGTTATATACCTTTGATGAAAACTATAACAGAACCAGTGAAACCGATAAAAACGGCAACACAACCACGTACACTTATGACGCCATGGGAAATATTTTGACAAAGACAGACCCGGCCCCGCTGAATTATATTACCACTTACACCTACGACAGCTTAAACAATCCCACCCAGGTAATCGACGCGGCGGGATATGCGACCACCTATACCTATGACACGAAAGGCAACCCGCTCAGTGTCAGCAGAGCGACATACGGCGGCACAGCAACAACCTCCTTCGCATACAACCAGTAT